>JAZNOI010000119.1:0-52416 GCA_045580755.1 Eubacteriales bacterium
TTCTTTATTCATATTATATAACCCCTTTTGTGTTGTGAATAAATATTCACTCGAAATCTTAAATATGCACATATTATACACTCGGTATTCATGTTTGTCAAGCAAATAAAGCGTTAGTTTTTAAAATTCATATTTTGTTTACAATTGACCGAAAAAGCGGTGAAAGAATGCCCAAAAAAGTCCCGATATATACTATATTTTTGTGTATTTTTCTGTTTGTTTCGTGTTGTTGCGATAAGTTGAAACGAATACCCTTTTTTTTAGACGAAAAATGCAATGCATAAAAGCGTGTTTATGCATAAAAAATTCATGAAAAAAGGATACACGTTTTTTGATCGTATATCCTTTTCAAAGTCAGTTTGGTTTAGAGGTTTTTTACACAAGATATACTATGGAAAAAACTCAGTCTTTTCATAATATATTCATCCTTTTGTTTTTATAAAAGGGGAAATTTATTTCATATCGTGTTTTTGGAAATAAAGGTCCTGAAGTCTCTTTACAAGCTCGGGATTCTTTCCGCCGACTTTCTTTCCGTCGATCTCGTCTGCGGCAAGGAGAACGGTCGTTGTGCTTCCGATCATAACTTCATCTGCATTAAACAATTCGTCAAGAGTGTACTCTCTTTCTTCGCAGGGAATACCGAATTCGCGGCAGATCTCGAGCACGTGTTTTCTTGTGACACTGGGCAAAATGAGATTATCAAGGGGATGTGTGATAACCACACCGTCTTTGATTATAAAGTTTGCGGTATGGCTTCCTTCCGTAACGATATTGCCTCTGTGGAACACGGCTTCATCGCAGCCTGCCTGCTTTGCTGCTTCGCTTGCCAGACAGTTGGGGATAAGGTTTATAGTCTTGATATTACAGAGGTAGAAACGGTTGTCTTCCTGTGTCAAAAGCTTAACTCTCTTAGACTGGTCGCCTATCTTTTTGGGAGTTATGTAAGCAAAAAGTGAGGGCTTTTTGCATTCAGGGAAGATGTGGTTTCTGGCAGCAACACCTCTCGACATTTGCCAATAGAGAATGAAGTCTTTTTCGTCTTCATCTGCTTTTTCGATAAGAGAGAGAAATACGTTTTCCATTTCTTCTCTTGTCATATCGATTTCAATTTTGAGAAGCTTGCAGCTGTTGTAAAATCTGTCGAGATGGTCGTCGAGGTCAACGGGCTTTCTGTTGTGGATAAATGCAACGTCATAAACGCCGTCTCCGAAATAAACGGCTCTGTCAAGAGCGTTTACTTTAAGTTCTTCCAGTGCGGCAATTTCGCCGTTGTAGTAACCGACATTTTTCATAATAAAAATCTCCCTGTGGTTTTGTATTGTTTTAGTTACAATTAAATTATATTCTTCGGAAAAAATAAGTCAATGTATTTTGCTAAAATCATAATTAATTAAGTTTTACTTTACGAAAAGTATTTTCTGTCAAGTGAGCGGAGCTGAATGGCTTCGGCGATATGTTTTACCGATATTTTGTCGCTGTTATCGAGATCGGCAATTGTCAGTGCAACCCTTAAGATCCTGTCATATCCGCGTGCAGACATGCCCAGCTTGTCAAAAGCACTTCGCAACAAGGTGTGGGCATCGCTGTCGAGAACGCAGTATTTTCTAATCAAAGTGGTAGTCATATCGGCATTTGAGAACACGGGTTTGCCCGAATAAGTCGTATCGTTTTTGAAACGTTCAACAGCCCTTGCTCTTGCCGCGTCAACACGTTTTCTGATTTCAGCCGAGCTTTCGGCAGGACGTGTGTCCGACAGTTCATTATAAGACAGGGAAGAAACTTCGAGCTGAATATCTATTCTGTCAATAAGCGGACCGCTTATTTTTGATATGTATCTTTTAATATCTTCGGGTTTACAGGTGCATTTTTTTGTTGGATGTCCGTAATAACCGCATTTACAGGGGTTCATGGCACAAACAAGCATAAAGCTTGAAGGGAAGGTGAAATGCCCTGCTGCGCGTGTTATTGTGATACTGCCGTCTTCAAGCGGTTGGCGCAAAACTTCGGTCGCGCTCTTGTTGAATTCGGGAAGCTCGTCAAGGAAAAGAATTCCGTTGTGCGCCAAAGAAAGTTCGCCCGGCATAGGGATCGCACCGCCGCCCGACAGGGCAACCGACGACATCGTATGGTGAGGGGAACGGAACGGTCTCTCGACGATCAGTGAGTCTGCAGGAAGGGTTCCCGAAATAGAATGTATTTTAGTCGATTCCACCGCTTCTTCAAATGTTATCTTGGGCAGAATGGAGGGAATGCGCTTTGCAAGCATACTTTTTCCGGTTCCGGGAGGACCGATGAGGAGCACGTTATGGTTTCCGGCAGCGGCAATTTCAAGAGCTCTTTTGGCTTTTTCCTGACCTTTCACGTCAGAAAAATCCATACGGGAGCTATCTCTCTGTCTTTCAAAAATACTCTTATCAAATTCTATAGGTGTGATCAGCTTTTTACCGTTTAAGTGCTCAATAAGCTCGCGGATATTGTGGACGGGATATACTTTTAATCCCGAAACGACGGAAGCCTCTTTCGCGTTATCGAAAGGAACGAAAAGCTCTTTCTTGCCCTTATCTTTTGCACAGAGTGCCATAGAGAGCACTCCGCGAATGCTTCTGAAACTGCCCGACATGGACAGCTCGCCGATAAAAGACTTGGCGGAGAAATCGATCGATCTTTTCACTATGCCTCCGCAATGGAGTATTGACGTTAATAACGCCATATCATAGGTCGAACCGACTTTTTTCATATCTGCGGGAGCAAGATTTATAACGATCGCAGTGTCGGGGAAAACAAATCCGCTGTTTTCCAAGGCGGCCTGTATACGTTTTTCCGCCTCTTTTACTGCGGCATCGGGAAGTCCTACTATTTCAAAGCAAGGGATCTTGTCCTGCATATTACATTCAACCGTTACTTCAAAACCGTCAATGCCCATAATGCCCGATGAAAAAATAGTGGAAAGCATTTGTTTTCACTCCTTAAAAAATGACGTTTCAATACTTAATAATTATATCACAACTGAAAGTTTTTTGCAATGATTTTATATTATTTGGAAAAGTGAATATAAAAATTTAAAAACCCTTTCAGGATAGACCTGAAAGGGTTTCTTTTTTGTTTAAAATGAAATCTTCTTTTGTAAATTACTTGAACTTACGCTTGCGAGCTGCTTCGGATTTCTTCTTGCGTTTTACGCTGGGCTTTTCATAATGCTCTCTTTTACGGAGTTCAGCAAGAACACCGGATTTAGCACACTGTCTTTTGAATCTACGAAGAGCACTGTCAAGTGATTCATTTTCTTTGACTTTGATTTCTGCCATTTTGTTTTCCCTCCCTCCATACTATGGAAAAGAGAATGTTACCATTCTTAAAGAACATTATACTCTTTTACATCAATTATGTCAATATTTTTTTTGCATTTTTTCGCAAATTGTGGAAATATGTTTATTTTACAACCAAATTTACGAGTTTTTTGGGAACAAATATTTCTTTGATAATAGACTTTCCTTCGATAAAGGGCTTGATTTTTTCGTCGTTTTTAACTGTTGCCAAAGCGTCATCTTTTGATATTTCTGCGGGAATCAAGATCGTACCGCGGAGCTTGCCGTTGATCTGAACTGCAATTTCAACCGTGCTGTCAACAGTCTTAGCTTCGTCGTATGAGGGCCATTCAGCAAGTGAGCAGAAGCCGTTTCCGCCAAGCGATTCCCAGATCTCTTCGCAAAGGTGGGGAGCGAAAGGACAGAGGAGCTTAACGAAGGTCATCATCTCATCCTTAGTAATGGCACCCTTGTCATAGATCTCGTTTGTCAACGTCATCATAGCTGCAATAGCGGTGTTGAACTTGAGTTCTTCGATGTCGCTTGTAACTTTCTTGATAGTCTTGTGGAATGCGCTTTCGAGCTCTTTCGTTACTCCGTTGCCGTTTATAAGATCGGTCATAGATGCAACTCTGTCGAGGAATCTCTTACAGCCCTTAACGCTGTTTTCGGACCAGGGAGCAGCACTTGCATAGTCGCCCATAAACAGAATATAAACTCTGAGTACGTCGGCGCCGTATTCGTCAACTACGTTGTTGGGGTCAACGACATTACCCTTCGATTTACTCATCTTGTCGCCGTCGGGACCGAGAATAAGGCCCTGAGCTGTTCTTTTTGCGTAGGGTTCAGCCATGGGAACAGCGTCGATATCGTACAAGAACTGATGCCAGAATCTCGAATAGATCATGTGTCTGGTAACGTGCTCCATGCCGCCGTTATACCAGTCAACAGGCATCCAGTAGTCGAGTTTTTCTCTGTCTGCCAAAGCGTTGTCGTTATTGGGGTCGATATATCTGAGGAAGTACCAGGACGATCCTGCCCACTGAGGCATGGTGTCAGTTTCTCTTTTTGCGGGAGCTCCGCACTTGGGACAAGTGCAGTTTACAAACGAGTCGATCTTTGCGAGAGGCGATTCGCCGCCCTCTCCGGGTTCAAAGTTGTCGACGTTGGGCAGTCTGAGCGGAAGTTCTTCGTAGGGAACGGGAACCATTCCGCATACAGGGCAGTGAACTATCGGAATAGGCTCACCCCAGTATCTCTGACGGTTAAATGCCCAGTCTTTCATCTTGTACTGAACACCCTTTTCTCCGATGCCTTTTTCTTCGAGGTATTCAAGAACTTTCGCTATCGAGTCTTTTTTGTTTGTCATACCGTTGAGAAAATCGGAGTTGACCATTTCTCCGTCGCCGGCGTATGCCGCTTCTTCGATATTTCCGCCCTTGATAACTTCAATTATATCAATGCCGAACTTCTTTGCAAAGTCGTAGTCTCTTTCGTCGTGTGCGGGGACTGCCATAATTGCGCCCGTACCGTAACCCATCATAACGTAATCGGAAATGTATACCGGAATCTCTTTGTTGTTAATGGGATTAATAGCCGAAAGCCCGTCTATTCTTACACCCGTTTTTTCTTTAACGAGCTGTGTACGTTCAAATTCCGTCTTCTTTGCACACTCTTCTTTGTATGCGTCGAGTTCGGATATGTTATTGATAGAATCTCTGTATTTTTCGATAATGGGATGCTCGGGAGCGATTACCATAAACGTTACGCCGAAAAGTGTGTCGGGACGTGTGGTGTAAATACGGAGAGTATCGTCTTTGTTTGCAAGCTTAAAGTTTACGAATGCACCGGTCGATTTACCTATCCAGTTGACCTGTTGCATTTTAATGTTGGGGAGGTAATCGACGTTTTCAAGTCCCTGAAGAAGCTTGTCTGCATACTCGGTTATGCGGAGATACCAAACGTCTTTTGATTTTTGGATAATATCCGTGTGGCAGATGTCGCATTTTCCGCCCTGAGAGTCTTCGTTCGAGAGAACGACCTTACAGTGAGGACAGTAGTTTACGAGGGCAGTATCTCTGAAAACGAGCCCGTTTTCAAACATCTTAAGGAATATCCACTGAGTCCACTTGTAGTAGTCTTCCTGTGTAGTATCGATAGTTCTGGACCAGTCGAAAGAAAAACCTACTCTTTTCAGCTGATCGGTAAATCTTACGATGTTGTTATCTGTAACTTTTCTGGGATGAATACCCGTCTTTATAGCGTAGTTTTCGGTAGGAAGACCAAAAGCGTCAAAACCGATGGGGAATAGCACGTTGTAGCCTTCCATTCTTCTTTTTCTTGAAATAACTTCAAGTCCGGAATACGCCTTTATGTGACCAACGTGCATACCTGCGCCGCTGGGATAAGGGAATTCAACAAGTCCGTAAAACTTCTTTTTTGTTTTGTCCGAGTCGTCGGCGTGGAAGATCTTTGCCTCTTCCCATTTGTCTTGCCATTTTTTCTCGGTTTCCGAAAAATTATATTTCATAATCGGTGTCACTAACCTTTCAAATGATTTTCAAAAATTATATTATATAGATTATATCAAAAGCTCCGAAATGTCAATGTCTTCGGCATCGCTCCAAAGCTTTTCGAGTTTATAAAAATCTCTCGTCTCTCGGTTGAAAATGTGAACTATGACCGAACTGTAATCGAGAACGGTCCACGTTGCTTCGTTGTAGCCTTCGATATGGTGGGGCGTGATCCCGTTTTCTTCGAGCTTTTCTTCAACCTCGCCTGCGAGCGCTCTTACCTGAGTATTCGAGTTGCCGCCGCAAATGACAAAATAGTCTGCAAGAACGGTTTTGTCATCGATACGAAGGAGTTTAATGTTCTTTGCTTTTTTTGCATCGAGTATCTTAACGATGCTTTCTCCCAATTCACGAGGGGAGAGTTCCGGTGTTTTGTTTTCAGTATTCATATTTTGCCTTTCAAATATATTAACGTCGGTAATGCTTATTAAGCTTTGGGAATGTCGATAGCTCCCTGGTTTATGTCGTCGGCTGATTGAGGTTTGCCGCCGAGGACGTACGCGGGGTCGCATATATAATACGGATTGAGGTATGCGGCATCGGTAGTGCTTGTAAACACTTTGTATTTGTCAAAAATGGCGTCGGTTACGTTGCTGTCGTAAATATTGTAATACTCGTTTACGATATTCAAAACGCCGCGTCTGTTCATAACGTAATACCAAGCTGCGTAAGGAGGGGGCGTGGGGGAGTAGCCGGGCATAGTCATAAACGTCATATCGTTCAGATCAACGGACAGCATATTCTTTGCCAGATAAACCATCTGGTCTAAAGAAAGGTCGGTCTTTACGTGCTTAAACACCTGGTCTGCGATCTGGATGATCGTAGAAATGTTGAAGTGGTCTTTAACTTCTTTCAAAAGTGCGCTCATAAAGATCTTTTGAGCGTCTATCCTGCCTATATCTGCCTGGAGCCATCCCGATCTGAAGCGTACGAACTGTTCTGCTTTTTCGCCGTTAAGGAGTTGTTTTCCTTTTTTGAGATCGATAGTTAGATTTTGAGTATCGTCGTAGTAGTACATATCGGTCGGAATGTCAACTTCGACACCGCCGAGAATGTCAACGACGTTTCTGAAACCTTCGAGGTTGATCATAGCGTTATAATGGATGTTTATGCAGATATTCTTTTCCAAAAACTCGGAAAGACGTTGAAGTGCATATAAATCGGGATCGTTAACCTTTTTGTTTTCTCCCTCGGTTCTGTATATTCCATAAAGGGCGTTTATCTTATAAGAACGGTAGTTAAGACAAACGTAGGTGTCTCTGGGGATCTGCATGACTGCTATATCTTTTTCCTTTACGTTATAACTTATAAGCATCATAACGTCGGTGTTGTCAGCCGCTGCATCTTTACCGATGAGAAGGAAGTTGAACATCTCGTCTTTGTTTACGGCAACGGACGAGTCGTTCTCGTTGTTTTTCATCGTGTCAAGCCCCGGATCTTCGGGAGGCTGTTCGGGAAGCGGAAAATCGGGCAACACGATGCTCGTATCAAGCGGAACCGCACCTTCTATGCTTGTGTCAAAAGTGGGAGCGTCGTTTCTGCCGTTGTCACCCGCAGTTCTGGTCATGACCCATATAAAAACTCCAAGCGCAACCAATGCGATCACAAGAATGATTGACAGAACGACCCACATAGTGGTTTTCAATACTTTTTTCAGAGTTTTATTATTGTTTGTTTTTTCCGACACAGAAGTTAATGCGGTTTCTGTGCTTTTTTCTTTTTCGTTTTTCTTGTTCATTTCATTCTCCCCTATGCACTATGTTGTTGTCAAAAATGCGGAATTGAAATTGAGTTATCGTTTATATCTTGAGCATCATGAGGCTCTGGCGTAACAATATCCTGCCTGATATAGTATTTGTGAACGTGCGGAAAATAATTCTTGCTTGTAAACACTAAGTTTTTATCAAATATACCGTCTGTAATCGGAAAGTCGTAAATATTAAAATACTTGTCGATCATTTCGCGCATATTTTTCCTTGCCATAACGTAGATGGATAAACCCGTACCGTCGGGATTACTGCCTATACTTGTTCCCATCATAGACATAAATCTTATGTCCGACATACTGATGTCAAGCATTTGTCTTGCAAAAAACACGCCGTCTGCAAGGTTGATATCTGTTGTGACGTATTTAAAGAAATCGCTTATGAGCGGAATGATGGTTGCGGCATTAAAATCCGTTTTGATCTTTTTAAGAAGCGCGCTGAGAAAGATTTTCTGTGCATCTATTCTTCCGATGTCGGCCTGCGCGTACGTTGATCTGTGGCGTATAAAAGCTTCCGCTTGATATCCGTCGAGATGTTGCAATCCCGGATAAATAGTAACTGTGTGTTTATATCTTGGATCGTGATAAGTCATGGGTGCGGGGACGTATACGTCGATACCTCCCAGTGTATCAACGATGCTTTTTACTCCCGCAAGGTTTATGCATGCATAATTGTGGATCTTTATACAGAGATGCTGTTCGAGCTCGCTTGCAAATTTTTCCAGAGCCACTTTTATATCCCGGTTGTTTGTAATGTAGTGGTACGGTACAAGTCCGTTGATCTTTCCGTTGTAGTAGCTGAGCTGAACGTACGTATCTCGGGGAATCTGTAACACGGAAATGTTTTTGGTCGTCGTGTTAAAGTTTATGAGCATGATCATATCCGTGTATATCGTAGACTCGTCGCAACCAACGATCAGAAAATTGTAAATATCCTGTTCGCTTTTTGGCGTTGTCTGCGGTGTCGGAGAGGTCGTCTCGCTGACTGTTGTTTCGGTTTCAAGGGGGGATTCTCCCTCGGGAAGTTCATTAAGCCCCGGGATGGTCTCGTGCAACCCCTCCGTATCAAACGGGGGGGGGACATTTGCCCCGTTGTCGGGTTTGTTTATAAGTAAAAAAACTATTAGCACAAATAAAGAGAGGATAATGGCAAAAAAAACATAGAGGAGTATTTTCAGTACAGATCTTTTCTTTTTTTTGCTCTTTTGTTCTGTCTTTTCTTTTGGTTCGTCTTTTTTGTTTTCGATTTCTTTTTTGGGTTCGGAAGTGTTATTTTTATTATCTATAGCCGTATCTTCGGCAGAAGGGGCTGCTTTTTCTTCTTCAGACGGAATAATTTCCCGGTCTTTATCCATATATTAGCCTCCTTACTTCGATAAAATGTTATTATATGCCTTTACTGTTTCAATGTGAATATTTTTGCCTCTTGCAATCAAGTCTTCTATCGTTATTCTCAGCGACAAGAAGATCGCATCGTCAAGGCTTTTTTCGGGATCGCTTAAATCCTTGTAAAAATAATCGCGAATTCTTTTGCAGTCGTCAAATTTTCTGGTTGGTTCGATATAGTCCGCCAAATAGAGCAGTTTTTCTATAAGCGACATATCGGCTCTGCCCGTCGTATGATACTTTACCGCATTTAATATTTCTTCGTCCGCAAATTCGGGGAAGTTCTTTTCAATAAATACCGGAGCAGAAAAAGCATGTAACGTTTTCGGCGAATTTAATGTCGACTCGTCAAGTATAATTCCTGCTTTTTCGCACAGTAAGATCTGTTCGTTTTCGGGCATTTCTTTTGTAATATCGTGCAAATACGCCGCAATAACAAGCTTTTTTTCGTCGATATCAAAAAGCTTGGCAAGCGATCTGCATTCGCTGACGACAGATAGTGTATGACGGTATCTGTAATCCGACATATACGGTTTGATCCTGTTTTCCAAATCAAACATTGTGTTCTCCGTAAATATCATATTTGTCTATAAATTCTCTGACGTTTGGGGGGAGAAGCATAGACGTGCTCATATTGTTTTTGATCCTCTCGCGAATGTCGGTCGATGAAATATCGATGGGCGCCATGGGAACGTCAACGATGCGCGCACCGTATTTATTTCTGTATCCGTCCTTGATGGCAAGGATCTCGTCCGACTCGTCGTAAGTGTTTCGTCTGACGATGTGAGCGATTTTTGCGAGTTCAAAGATCCTCTCGCAGTTTTTCCACTTGTCAAGCGTTACGAATATGTCCGTGCCGAATAGGATCGTGAGGTCGTCGGATATCCACTTAAAATGTTCGAGCGTCTTATAAGTATAACTGACCTCTTGCTGACGGACTTCAAAGTCGGAAATAATTATTTTGTCGTTGTAAAAGGGAAGATTGCTGAATGCTATCTGCAGCATTTGCAGTCTGACCCTCGGATCGTCTCCCGGAAGCTGAGCTTTATGCGGGTGGATATAGTTAGGCATAATAAACAGTCGGTCGAGGTCACAGGCAGTCAAGAATGCAAATGCAGATTTTATATGCCCCAAATGTACCGGATCGAAAGTTCCGCCGTATATTCCGATTTTTACGTTACTCATTTTTAAACCAGTTCAATTTTTTTGTGTTTTTTTGATTCGCGGTAAAGTACAAATCTCGTTCCGACGGTTTGTATAACGTCGGCATCAACTTTTTCTGCGATGATTTCGGCAGCCTCGCGAGACGAATACTCGGAGTTGTCAAGAACGCGCAGCTTAATAAGCTCTCTTGCTTCAAGTGCGTTCGAGATCTGTTCGGTCATATTTTCCGTAATGCCGCCTTTACCTATCTGAAAAATGGTGTCGATGTGTACTGCAAGGCTTCTCAAATAAGCTCTTTGTTTTGATGTCAACATATTTTAACCCTTTTTTGTTTATTTCAAGTTATACTCTTTTGCTTTTTCTGCAAGTTTTTTTGCAAATTCGCGCATCGCTTTGCCTCTGTGGCTGATCGAGTTTTTTTCTTCGGGGGAAAGCTGAGCGAACGTCTTGTTAAACGGTGGATAGAAGAAATAGGGATCGTATCCGAATCCGTTTTCTCCTGCGCTTTCTTCCGAAATATATCCTAAAACTTCGCCTTTTGTAACGATCTCCGCTTTTTGTTCGGGAAAGAGACAAACGACGTTCGTAACGAAGCGCGCTCCGCGTTGTTCTTTGGGGAGGCCTTCAAGCTTTTTTATCAAGAGCTTGTTGTTTTCGGCGTCTCCGCCGCCCGAAAATCTTGCCGAATGAACGCCGGGAGCGCCGTTCAGAGCGTCCACGCAAAGACCCGAATCGTCGGCAATGGTTATATAACCGAGAGAGGCGCCCGCCGATGCTTTTATTCTTGCGTTTTCTTCGAAGGTGTCGCCATTTTCTTCGATATCCTCGGTAACGCCGATGTCGTCAAGTGAAAGCACTTTTATTTCAATATCTTTCACTTCGGACATCATTCTTTCAAGCTCGGCGATCTTTTTTTTGTTTCTTGAAGCTAATACGATTTCCATAATACACCTTATTCAAACAAAGCTTTTACGAATTCATCGGCGGTGAAGGGCTGGAGATCATCGATCTTTTCTCCAACGCCGATATATTTAACGGGAATGTCAAGCTCCTTTTTGATCGAGAAAACTATACCGCCTTTTGCCGTTCCGTCCAGTTTTGTCAAGACAAGTCCCGTGATATCAGCCGAGTTTTTAAACTCTTTTGCCTGTCTGACGGCATTTTGACCGGTTGTGGAATCGAGAACAAGAAGCGTTTCTCTTGCGCAGTCGGGGAGCTCTCTTGAAATAACTCTGTCGATCTTCGAAAGCTCGTTCATAAGATTCTTCTTGTTGTGAAGTCTGCCCGCAGTATCGATTATAAGAACGTCGGCTTTCCTGCTCTTTGCTGCAGAGACCGCGTCGTAAACGACTGCAGCGGGGTCAGATCCTTCGGTGTTTTTGATTATATCTGCGCCCGCTCTGTCTGCCCAGATCTGAAGCTGATCGATCGCTGCCGCACGGAATGTGTCTGCGGCGGCAAGAACGACCTTTTTGCCGTTTGATATGAGGTGGTGGGCGATCTTAGCAATAGATGTCGTTTTACCGACTCCGTTTACGCCGATAACGAGGATAACCGAGGGCTTTGTGGATAAGTCGAGCTGTCCGCCTTCGCCTATCATTCCTTTGAGTATCTCAATAAGAGCATTTCTCGTTTCTTCCGGGGATGACAAACGTTCATCCTTGATCTTTTCGCGGAGTTTTTCTATGATCTCCTCCGTGGATTCAAATCCGAGGTCGGCAGCTATCAATAATTCTTCGAGTTCTTCGAGAAGATCTTCGTCGACCCTTACGAATGCTTTGAATAAGTTATCAACGTGTCCGAAAATAGATGCTTTGGTCTTTGCAAGACCGTTTTTGAGTTTTTCAAAAAACGACATATTGCTGTCCTTTCAATCTGTAACAATAAACTGTATGTACTATTCAAGCTTGACGCCGAGTTTATCTTCGATCTCACGAACGTTGACCGTGAGCACTTTTGAGATACCTTTTTCGTACATGGTAACGCCGTAAAGTGTATCAGCCGATTCCATTGTACCTCTTCTGTGGGTGATCATAATAAACTGCGTTGCATCCGAATATTTTCTTGCGTATTCCGCAAATCTGACGACGTTTACCTCGTCGAGAGCCGACTCGATCTCGTCAAATATGCAGAAGGGAGAGGGGTTTACTTTGAGTATCGCAAAGAACAGAGCGATCGCAACGAACGCCTGTTCGCCGCCCGAAAGTGAAACGAGGTTTTTGATTATCTTTCCGGGAGGAGCAACGTTGATATCGATACCGCTCGTCAGAACGTCGTCGGGGTTGGTCAAAACAAGTTCTGCCGTACCGCCGCCGAACAGTTCTCTGAACACGGTCTTAAAGTGCATGTTGATATCCTTCATTGCCTGAGCGAAACGTTCGCGCATTTCAACTTCAAGCTTAACAATAATATCTGTGAGCTGCTTTTCGGCAGCCTCAAGGTCGGAGATCTGACTGTGCATAAAGTCGTATCTTTCCTTAACCTCTTTGTATTCATCAATAGCGCTTACGTTGACGTGTCCGAGCCCTTTGAGCTTGCTCTTGTATTCGCTGAGCTGTCTGAAAGTCTCGTTGCGGTTTTCGGGGGTGATTTCGGGAAGCTCAAGTTCGGAAGCTGTGGTATAGGTCAGCTCGTACTCGTCCCAAATTCGTTCCGATGACTTGTCGAGATCGTTCTTCAACTGCTGGCAAAGACCTTCGAGCTTTGTGTAATTGCGGAATATAAGTTCTTTGTCGTTGGTTTTTTCTTTGATCTTCAGACGAAGCTCGTTTATCTTCTTTTCGTATTCTTCGTTCTTTTCGGAATAGTCTCCCTTTTCTTTTTCAAGGGAGGTGATAGTCAGAAGAGTTTCCTCGAGCTCGGCAGTGATAACAGCCTGTTTTTGTTTTGCGTTTTCTTCTTTTAGACTGAAACTTTCAAGCTCGCTTGTTCCGAGAGCAATGCGTTCGATCAAAGAAGAGAGGAGATTTTCAGATGCTTCAACTGTCTTTTTAAGGTTTTCGGCATCCTTTCTGTCCTCGGTAAGACGAATAACGGAGTTGCTGTTTCTCTCTCTCAAAACGTCTATTTCCGTATTCTTGTTTTGAATATCGCTCTTTTGTTTATCGTATTCAAGCTTGCCTGCATTAATAAGCAGATTTATATCTTCAATTTCTTTTTCGATGCTCAGTTTTTTCTCGCGATAAAAGTCGTCTGCCTTTTCGAGCTTTTCCAGCTCGTTTCTGAGGTCGCCTAACGTCTTTTCATCTGCATCGATCTGAGATTTCAAGACCTCGTACTGAGTATTTTCGGCGTTAAAGAGGGAGGTGAGCAGAGAAGCGTTACCGAGATGCTTATCTCTTTCTTTTGCCGCTATTTCTTTTTCACCGTTGATCTCTTCAACGGTTTTGGAGAGCTTTTCGGCGTCGGCAGAAAGCTTCTCGCAGTCTTTTTTGAGTTTTTCGATCTCGGCAGTTCTTGTCAGCATACCGCTGTCTTTCTTTGCCGAACCGCCGGTATAAGAACCGCCGGCGTTTATTACCTGGCCGTCAAGCGTAACTATTTTTACTTTGTAGTTAAGTGTCTTTGCAGCCGAGCTTGCATTATCAATGTTGTCAAAAACAACAGTGCGTCCGAGCAGAAACTCGCTGACAGGTCTGAATTTTCCGTCGCATTCGGTGAGGTTGCTCGCAATTCCGATGTATCCTGCGAGGGAAGACAGAGTATCAATGTTGATATTGAGTTTTTGAATCTGTATTGACGTCAGCGGATAGAAAGTAGCTCTTCCCGCATTATTTTCTTTAAGATGGGCGATCGCCTTTTTTGCCGCCGGCTCGTCAGCAACGACTATGTTCTGAAGGTTGCCGCCAAGCGCGGTCTCAATGGCAACTGTGTATTTTCTGTTTACCGTAATAAGCTTTGAGACGGGACCGAAAATACCCGAAAGCTTATTCTTTGCGCTTTCGTTCATGACGAAGCGTACGCTGTTTGCATAACCCTCAAAGTGTTCTTCCATTCTTGCGAGAGCATCGGCTCTTTGCTTTTTGGAAGCCATTTCGATATATAAAGAATTAAGGCTGTCGTTCAGCTCTTTTATTTTTTCGTCAAGCGAAGCGATCTTGTTTTCGGCATCGGATGCCAGCTTGTTTGACTCGTCCGTCTTTTTCTTGTAGCCATCAATGGTCGTTTCCGCTTTTGCAAGACGGGTTTTTAAAATATTTGCGGTTTCTTCAAGCGCTTCGATCTCGTTTTTAAGCGTTTCACAGCGTTCGTCCTCGCTTTTTCTTGAACCCGAAAGGGAAGAGAGTTCAATTTGTTTTGCAAATACTTCATCTTCTTTTGTTTTTATTATGGCTTCGGTCTGTTCAAGTTTTCTTTCAAGCTCAACGAGCTCCAAAAGAGCATTTTCAAGCAGTGAGTCTGCCGTTGTTCTTTCTTCTTCCGAAAGGGCAAGTTTTGACTGAAGCTCCTCAAGCTCCGTTCTTGCCTGAAGCAAGGATTCTTCTGTCTTTTGTCTTTCTTCGTTTCGGAGTGAAAGTTCGTTTTCCGATTGGATCTTGAGCTGTTTCAAATGCTCTACGTCGTTTTCAAGCACTTTCAGTGCACTTTCGTGTCCGAACTTCTTTTCATTTGCGTTCTGAAGCTCTGTGATATTCTTTTCGGATCTTATCTTGTTTTCCTGCGAAGTGATAAAGAGACGTTCGCTCTGGTTTTCGAGAGATTGGATCGTATCGTCTACGATCTCAAGCTCTTTTCCCGAAAGGATAAAATCATCCTCGGACTTTTTTAGCCTGTCGCGAAGTTCTTTCGTATCGTAAAGCCAAAGAGATATGTCGGCACTCTTTTTCTTGTCGTAAACGTCAAGATACTTTCGAGCCTTTTCAGCCTCTTTTTCCAAAGGACCGATCCTGCCTTCAAGCTCGTATTTTATGTCATTCAAGCGAACGAGGTTTTCGTTTGTTGAATTTAGCTTTCTTTCAGCTTCGTTTTTCTTGTAGCGGTATTTTGAAATACCTGCCGCTTCTTCGAATATGTTTCTTCTTTCTTCGCTTTTTTGTGAAATGATCTCGGCAGCCTTGCCCTGGCTGACGATCGAATAGCCCGTTTTTCCCACACCGGTATTCATAAACATTTCGTGAATGTCTTTGAGTCTTGCGGGACGGCGGTTTATCATATATTCGCTTTCGCCCGAGCGGTAGTAGCGTCTTGTTACTTCCACCTCGTCATAGTCGATGTCGATTCTGTTTCCGTCGCCTGTGTTATCTATAAGCAGAGAAACCTCGGCATAGCCCATAGGGCTTCTAGATGCCGAGCCGCCGAAAATAACGTCTTCCATTTTTGTACCGCGGATATTTTTGCTCGAGAGTTCTCCGAGAACCCAGCGCATAGCGTCGGAAATGTTTGATTTACCGCTTCCGTTAGGGCCGACTATGACAGTCATGCCTTTGTCAAAATTAATGGTCGTTTTGTCCGGAAAGGATTTAAAACCGTGGATTTCAAGTGACTTTAATCGCATTTTGTCAATAGCCCCCTTTCTGCTTTTTTTAAAAACAAATAGTTATAGTATGTCTAATATAATATTATATCCTAAGATGTCATTTTTTTCAATAATTTTCATGGATTTTATATTATAATTTTTCATTAATTTTTCTTTGTTCGACTTCTTTTGTCCGACCACCTTGGAGACGGCACCTTTTGCACAGTATATTACGATGTTTTTGTCTGAGAAATCGATTTTTGAGCTGTCTATAAGCTCGGTTATTTTTTTGTAAAAAACGTAGTTTTCCGCAAGTTCTCCGATGGCGGGATGATAATCTCCTCCGTAAACGATGTCGGGGTCATACAGCTCATCTCCCGATTGGAGTCCTATACGGATGACCTTCTTGTTTTCTTTCTCAAAAACCAGTAACACTTCACCCGTTCTCATAATGGCATCGTCGAGTTTCAGTGGTAAATACTGTCCGCTTTTTGCCATTGAACAAAGCTCGGTCTCCCTCAAAACAACTGTGGGATATACCCTTGCTCCGTCGCAGAGGGAGGCAATTATATTTGCGGTCTCGATCTCTTTGTTTAAATCCGAACCCGGGAGGCCTATCATCATCTGACCGATAAGAGTAAAACCGTACTCTCTGATCATTATACAAGCTTTAATTGCACATTCCTTATCGTGCCCTCTTTTGCAGAGCGAAAGAACGTTGTTGTCCATCGATTGAAGTCCGAGTTCTATGGTCTTAACACCGTATTTTTTCAATATTGACAGTATTTCTTCGTCGATATAGTCGGGGCGGGTCGAAAGGCGTATTGACGATACTTTTCCGATTTTAATGTATGAATAAGCGGTTTCGAGCAGGTATATCATATCTTCTCTGTCGATACCCGTAAAGCTGCCCCCGAAGAATGCGATCTCTGTTTCGCAAACGTCGGTGTCAATTGTCGAAAGTGCGTTTTCTATTATACTTTTTACGTCATTCTTATTAAAAGAAGACGTGCCCGAGATGCGTTTCTGGTTACAGAATACACAGTCGTTCGGGCATCCTAAATGCGGTATAAATACCGGTATATTTACGTGTTTCAATTTGATTCTCCGTAATTATTTGTAAGGCTTAATTTAAGCTTGTCCAAACAGAGCAAGAGCCTCTTTTGCGGCGTTCTGTTCCGATTCACGTTTGCTTTTTCCGATTCCTTTTCCGATAACGTTGTTGTTGAGATAGGCTTCGGTCTCAAATACTCTGTCGTGGGCGGGACCGCTTTCGTTTACGAGTTTGTATTCGAGAACGTCGCCTTGCTCCTGCTGAATAAACTGCTGGAGCATAGATTTATAATCTTTTGTATTTCCTCGAATGAGTATTTGTTTTATCTCGTCGGTCGCGAAGGGAAGTAAAAACGTTTTAACGCAGGAAATTCCCCCGTCAATATACATAGCTCCCAAAACGGCTTCGAATGCATCTGCAAGTATAGAAGGTCTTTCACGTCCGTTTGTAAGCTCTTCTCCGTGTCCCATAAAGAGATACTTTCCGAGCTCGATCTCCTTTGCAAATTTAGCCAATGCTTTTTCGCATACGGTTCCGGCACGCACTTTAGAAAGCTCACCTTCGGGCAGATCGGGATAGTTTGTGTAGAGGTATTCGCTCACAGTTAAAGAAAGTATGGAATCGCCGAAAAATTCGAGTCTCTCGTTACATTCGGCTTTAACGTTTTTTGATTTTAATTCATTTGAAAAAGAGGAGTGTGTAAGGGCTTTTACGAGCAATTGCTTGTCTTTAAACGTGTATTTCAACGAGTTTTCGAGCCCTTGTATTGCACCGATTATTTCGTTTATATCATTGATATTCATTCTGTTTCACTCGTCTTTGCAGGTTCTTTTTTTGTTAATTGGGATGTCTGTCTTGCAATCTCCACGATAATACCCGTATTTACGTAATAAACTGCTTGTTTTATTGCGTTTTTAACGGCTTTTGCATCCGATGAACCGTGTGCCTTTATAACAGGCTTCGAGATGCCGAGAAGGGGAGCACCGCCGTATTCCGAGGCATCAAATTTCTTCTTAAAAGCTTTAAGTGTCTTTTTGAGAACGAATGCCGATGCCATAGCGATCGCGTTTTGTGTGAATAGCTCTTTAAGCTGTGCGATCATAAACGAGCCGAACCCCTCGGTCATTTTCAAAACGACGTTGCCGGTAAAGCCATCCGTTACTATAACGTCGGATTTTGCGAAGGGAATGTCTCTGCCTTCGATATTGCCTATAAAGTTCAGATCGGATTCGGAAAGTCTCTGGTAAGCCTCTCTGTGAAGATCGGTACCTTTTGTCGGTTCGCTTCCGTTGTTAAGCAATCCTACGGTGGGGTTTTCGATTCCGTGGAGTTTTTCCATATAGATCGAGCCCATTTTTGCAAATTGCTCGAGATTTTCGGGAGTAACGTTGATGTTTGCGCCCGAGTCGACGAGCAGGGTAGGTCTTGCAAGCGGCAAAATCGTACCGATCGCTGCTCTGAGTCCGCGAATTCTTCTGACGATAAACGTAGCTCCCGCAAGCAGAGCACCGGTATTACCCGCGCTGACAAAAGCATCGCCCTTGCCCTCGGCAAGCAGTTTCAGTCCGACGTTCATCGAGGAAGTATTCTTTTCTCGAACGACGCTCATTGCCGAATCTTCCATGGTAACAAATTCGGGGGCATCAACTATTTCAATTTTATCCATAGGCCAGCCTTTATCTGCAAAGGCGGTCAAGATCTTGGTTTCATCACCGACAAGGGTTATATCGCAGTCATACTCTTTTATTGCCATTACGGCGCCTTCGACAAATTGTTCCGGTGGCTTGTCTGCACCCATAACGTCAAGTATAATTCTCATAATTAATCTCCTGTATCGCGTGTGGGATCAAATGTTTTTGATAGTGTTAACGTATTCGAGGGATCTGTTTGCCAAAGCTTCGTTTCTGAATCTCTTTCCGCCCTTGACCTTTTGTTCAAGGTTTGCAATCAGTCCGAAGTTAGCGTTCATAGGCTGGAAATTCACGACGTTTTTGTCGCTTATATAGTGCGCCAATGCGCCGATAGCCGTTATGTTCGGAAAGTCAATAAGATCAAGTCCAAGGGCTAGTCTTGCTGCATTAAGACCTGCAACGAATCCGCTTGAAGCAGATTCAACGTAGCCTTCAACACCCGTCATCTGTCCTGCAAAAAATATGTTCGGATATTCTCGCATCGAATAGAATTCGGATAGGCAGGCAGGGGAGTTTATGAACGTATTTCTGTGCATTACTCCGTAGCGCAAGAACTGAGCGTTTTCAAGTCCGGGGATCATCGAAAAAACTCTTTTTTGTTCGCCGAACGTCAAGTGCGTTTGAAATCCGACGAGGTTATACATAGTTTTTTCGGAGTTTTCCTGTCTGAGCTGTATTACGGCATAGGGTTCTTTTCCCGTTTTAGGATCGGGCAGACCGACGGGTTTCAGCGGGCCGTAACGAAGGGTGTCATACCCTCTCTTCGCCATAACTTCAACGGGCATACAGCCTTCAAAAACGTTGTTCTTCTTTTGAGAATCCGTGTCGAAATCTTTCAATTTTGCTTCTTCGGCATTGATCAACGCGTTGTAAAAAGCATCGTATTCGTCTTTGTTCATAGGGCAGTTGAGATATGAAGCCTCGCCTTTTCCGTATCTGGAGGCAGCGTAGATCACGTTCATATCAAGAGTCGATGAATTGACAATAGGAGCCGATGCGTCAAAAAACGAAAGGTGTGATTTGCCGAGGAAATCTTCGAGATATTGAGAAAAACCGTCCGAGGTAAGAGGCCCCGTTGCAACAACGGTTATCTCGTCTTCGGGAATAGTCAATACCTCTTGTTCGATAATGTTTATAAGCGGGTTTGATCTGATCTCGTTCGTTACGTATTCGGAGAACTTATGTCTGTCGACGGCGAGAGCGGAGCCTGCCTCGACCTGTGTTGCATAAGCGGCTTTCATGATCAATGAATCCATAGCGTCAAGCTCAGCTTTGAGCAGACCTACGGCATTTGTCAAGCAGTTGCTTCTTAATGAATTTGAGCAAACGAGTTCAGCAAACGTATCTTTTGAATGGGCGGGCGTTTTCTTTGTCGGTTTCATCTCGTAGAGATCGACCGACACCCCGCGTTTAGCGGCTTGGTAAGCCGCTTCGCAGCCGGCAAGGCCCGCTCCGAAAACATTAATTTTGTTATTCTTCATCATTGGTCTTCTTGCTTTTTGAGCCCTTTTCTTCGCGGCTGTAATCGCATTTTTCGTTTCTGCAATAGATCAGTTTCTTTCTCTTTTTCATAAGAAGAGCGTCGCCGCATTTTGGACATTTTTCACCGGTAGGCATATCCCATGAAGAGAAGTTACATTCGGGATATTTTTCACAGCTGTAAAAAGTAATGTGCTTTTTGCCGCCCTGTTTCGTGATTATCTTCGAACCGCATATAGGGCAGGAAACGCCGGTTTCTTTCACGATCTGTTTTGTGTTACGGCAGGTGGGATAAGCGGAGCAAGCGTAGAACGAGCCGAACTTGCCGGTGCGTATAACCATTTCGGCACCGCACTTTTCGCAGATCATACCCGTTTTCGTGTCTTCCTTTACGGGTTTTTCTTTCTTTTCTTCTTTAGGTTTACCGTTCTTGTCGAGGGGTTTTGTGTTGCGGCAGGTCGGGTAGTTGGGACAAGCGGCAAATTTTCCGTATCTGCCGTTTTTAACTATCATTTTTACTCCGCAATGCTCGCAAATAATATCGGTTTCTTCGGGCGGAATGTCGATTTCGCCTTTTTTTGCGGCTTCTTCTGCTTTTTTGAGGCATTTTTCAAAGCCTTCGTAGAATTCCGACAAAACGTGGAGCATATTGTCGTTGCCGTTTTCGATAGAGTCGAGTCTGTCCTCGAGCTGAGCGGTAAATTTGTAGTCAATGATCTCGGGGAAGTTTTCGATAATAAGTTTAGTCGTCATTTCGCCGAGATAGGTGGGTTTAAGAGACTTGCCCTCTCTTGTTACGTAATCGCGGGCGATAATGGTCGTGATAATGGGAGTGTAGGTACTCGGTCTGCCGATACCTTTTTCTTCAAGCTGTTTAACGAGCGAAGCTTCGGTATATCTGGGGGCGGGCTCGGTAAAGTGCTGTTCGGGAAGAACGCTTTCCTGCTTTAAGATTTCTCCCTCTTTAATTTCAATCGGTTTTGCCTGTTTTTCGGTGTCGGCGAATTCACCGTAATCTCCGGGATCATAAACGCAAAGGAAGCCGGGGAATTTTACGTTGTAGCCGCTCGAATGGAAAATATATCCCTCAGATTCAATTTCCGCATTAACTGTGTTGAGCTGAGCGGAAGCCATCTGCGATGCAAGAAATCTGTCCCAAATTAGCTTATAGAGCTTATATTGGTCGGAAGAAAGGTATTTTCTTATGTTTTCGGGCTCGAACGACATAGACGACGGACGAATGGCTTCGTGTGCGTCCTGAGAGTTCGATTTCGATTTATAGTATCTTTTTTGTACGGGATAGTATTCGTCACCGTATTTATCTTTTATGAACTTTTCTGCATTAGCGGAAGCTTCCTGAGAAATGCGGAGAGAGTCGGTACGCATATAGGTTATAAGACCGTGTACGCCGCCGTTTTCGCTTCCGAGATTTACTCCTTCGTAAAGTTCCTGAGCGATCTGCATGATCTTCTGTGAACGGAATCCGAGCTTTCTCGATGCTTCCTGCTGGAGAGTAGACGTTGTGAAGGGGGGCGCGGGATTGCGGTTCTTAACTGCTTTTTTTACCGATACAACGGTGAAATCGCTATTCTTAACAGCGTTGTATACTCTATCGGAATCCTCTTGGTTGCCAAGCTCGATCTTTCCGTTTTTATCGCCGTAGAAAACTGCTTTAAAAGGCTTATCTTTAGAGTTGAGCAGATTGGCTGTTATCGTCCAGTATTCCGTGGGAACGAAGGATCTGATCTCTTCTTCGCGCTCAACGATAAGACGTGTCGCAACGGACTGAACTCTGCCTGCGGAAAGACCGCTTTTGAGAGTTTTCCAGAGAAAAGGACTTGCCTTGTAACCAACGATCCTGTCGAGGATACGACGGGTCTGCTGAGAGTTTACAAGGTCCATATTTATGGGCTTGGGATTCTTGATCGCCGCCTTAACTGCGGTTTTTGTGATCTCGTTGAACGAGATCCTTTTTGCATTTGCGGGATCAATGCCCAAAGCATTTGCAAGATGCCATGAAATTGCCTCACCTTCGCGGTCAGGGTCAGTTGCAAGGAATACTTTGTTTGCATTCTTAGCTTCTTTTTTTAGTTCAGTGATAAGGGGACCTTTTCCTCTTATGTTAATATAACGAGCCTCAAAATTGTTATCTATATCAACGCCGAGCGAGCTTTTGGGCAGATCGCGGACGTGACCTTTCGATGCCGTAACTTTGTAGCCGCTACCGAGATAGCCTTTTATGGTATTGGCTTTAGCGGGAGATTCCACTATAACGAGATTTGACATATATTCACCTCATATAAATTATGGGATAGATTTTTTAGTAATTTGTGCCCGAAAAAGTGTTACGAAAGCATATAACTTCCGCCGGGCATACATTTTACTATACCTTGTATTTCAAGAATTGTCAATGAAGACAATGTTTCCGATACAGAAACATTTATTGAATAACATATTTCTTCAAGCGTTTTCGGCGTGGTTTTTGAAAGCACTTGGCATATTTTGATATGTTCATCGGGGAGTCCGTCAAAAGAGGGAAGCGGCTCTTCGGCAGGCTTATTAATGGGTGTTTCTTGTAATTCCGTTTCTTTCGGAACAGCCGGTCTTTTTTGTTTTGCGCCGGTAATGACTATATCTTCCGTATTTGTAAAGGGGTTGTTCTTTTTTGTTTTTGAATTTTTTGCGGGATTTATTTTATGGGGGTATAAAAACTCGTATTCGCGCAAAATATCGTTTGCGCTTTGTACAGCCTTTGCCCCCGAGCCGATAAGGCTGTTGGGACCGAGACTGTTATATTCTCCGAGTCTGCCGGGGATGGCAAACAGATCTCTGTTTTGTTCGAGAGCTTTATGCGCTGTGATCATAGCGCCGCTTTTCAGCTGAGCTTCTACTATAAGCGTACCCAAAGAAATGCCGCTGATTATCCTGTTTCTCTGAGGGAAAGAGTAACGTGTGGCTTTTGTTCCCGGAGCATATTCGGATATAAGCGTGCCGTAAGTTGAAAGTCGATCGTACAGTTCCGAATTTTCTTTCGGGTATACGACGTCTACGCCGCAACCGAGTATTGCAACTGTTTTTCCGCCCGCGTCCAAAGCAGCTCTGTGGCAAACAGAGTCGATCCCGAACGCCATACCGCTTATAACGTAGGCACCGCTTAAGGCAAGATCAAAAGAAATTTCGTAAGCGCATCTGCATCCGTACGACGACGGGTTTCTGGTTCCCACGGTTCCGATGCAGACCTCTTTGTCAAAATCGGGTAACTTACCTTTGTAATAAAGTAATACCGGCGGGTTCTTTATGGTTCTCAATCTCGAGGGGAAAAATTCGTCCTCGTAAGGCAGTATTCCGATGTTGTTTTTTTGGCAGTCTCTGAGTATTTTTACAGCGCAGTCGGTGGTCTTGTCCGACAGGAAAGCAATAATCTTCTCGTTTGAATCAAACACTTCGTTCAGTTCTTCTTCTGTTGCCTTATAAATTCTTTCGACAGAGCCGAATTTTTTATACAGTGTAGAAAAAGTCGGTGTATCGGGAGCGCATTTACAGCTCAGCCATACCCAATAAAGCAAATTATCAGTCATGTTATCTGTACGCCTCCCAAAGAACTACCGTAGCAGCCGACGAAACGTTGAGGGATTCGGCGTCTTTTTCCATGGGGATAATAACCGTTCCCGTACAGCTGTCGATAACTTTTTCGTCGAGTCCGTGACCCTCGTTGCCCATAACGAAGCAACAGTTTTTAACGTTTTTGACCTGTTGGAGCTCGATCGCTTTATCGGTCAGCGCCGTTGCGTATACGTCGATGCCTTCCGATCTTATTTTACTTATAGTATTGCAAAGGTCGTCGGAAATATATATCTTTGTTCTGAAAATAGCGCCCATAGAGGCTCTGACCGTTTTTTGATTGTAAATATCCGCGCAGTCACTCGATATAACGAGAGTTTTCTTTCCGAAGGCTGCCGACGTTCTGACTATCGTTCCGAGGTTTCCGGGATCCTGAAGACCCGAAAGAATAAGGCAGGGAGAGGAAAGCTTGAAGCTGTCCGTATCGCCTGTTTTGGCGTGCAGCTCGTCAAGATATTTCGCGACACAAATAATACCTTCGGGAGCGGAATTTTCTGACATTTTCATACACACTGAATCCGAAACGAGTACGGAAATGTCCATATCTGCAATTTCGGGATATTTTTGTGCGCATCTCTCCGTCAGAAAAATATTTTCGAGAATGACGTTTGACTCGATCGCCTCTCTTGTCAGTTTTATTCCTTCAAAGATAAAAGACTTTCTCTTTTCGCGGTACTTTTTTTCTTTGAGTTTTGCCGTTTCAACAACGAGCGGATTGTTTCTGCTTGTTATCATATCCAAAGTGAAAGCCCCCTTTCTTTTTAGAAAAATGTGTAAAAAAACACGCGAATATGACGGTGTATGACATAATGCAACAAAATGCAACTATGCCTTTTGTAGCACAAAAACCCGGGTGAATCCGGGTTTTTGTTAGTATTATAACTTATTTAAGTGCTTCTTTAGCTTTTTCTACGATAGCAGCAAAAGCTTCTTTATCGGATACTGCAATCTCGGAGAGCATCTTTCTGTTGAGGTTGATGCCTGCGAGCTTGAGGCCGTGCATAAGCTGTGAATAGTTGATTCCGTTTACCTTTGCCTGAGCAGAGATTCTGGTGATCCAGAGTGCGCGGAAATCTCTCTTCTTCTGCTTTCTTCCTACGTATGCGTAGTTACCGCTCTTCATTACAGCCTGCTTAGCCATCTTGAAGTGCTTGCTCTTTGCACCCCAATAGCCTTTAGCGAGCTTGAGTATTTTATTTCTTCTCTTGCGAGTCATCATAGCGCCTTTAACTCTTGCCATTGTTTTGTCCTCCTGCTTTCAATTAATTTATCAATTATTTAATAAGTGTTCTTACTGTCGGTGCCATAGATTCGCTGAGGTAGCCTGCTTTTCTCAAGCTTCTCTTACGCTTTGCGTTCTTAAGACCGAGGTTGTGACGGTGATGCGAATGGTTGATTTTTACCTTGCCGCTCTTTGTAAGAGTAAATCTCTTAGCAGAGGCGCTGTGTGTTTTCATTTTTCCCATAGTAATGGACTCCTTTCTGGTATTATGCGTTATTGTACCGCGTGCGCGGCACCGCAAAATTCATAAAATTTTCTCTTTGAGTTTTTATTTAGAGTTCTTGACGGGAACTATCATCATAGACATAAATCTGCCTTCGAGAACGGGCTGTTTTTCAACAGTGCCGAATTCCTGACAAGCCTCCTGGAACTGAGCGAGAAGCTCTTTTCCGATGTCGAGGTGTGTCATCTGACGTCCCTTGAACTTTACAATAACTTTAACTTTGTCTCCGCCCTTCAAAAATCTGTGAGCGTGATTTACTTTAGTATTGAAATCGTTTACGTCAATTCTGCAAGAGAGCTGAATTTCTTTCGTTTCAATAGTCTGCTGTTTCTTTCTTGCTTCCTTTTCGCGTTTGTCGCGTTCGAAGCGGAATTTGCCGTAGTCCATGATCTTGCAGACGGGGGGATCGGACTGTGCCGACATAAGTACGAGGTCAAGACCTTTGTCGTATGCGTTTTCCAATGCATCGATAAAGCTCAACATACCGAGCTGCTCGCCCTCGTTGGAAATAACTCGGAACATTTTTGAGTCGGAACATTTGAGTTCTGCTTTGATGTCCTCGTTTATGATATTGTCTTTAGCGTTCGTGTTTTTTATTATAAAACACCTCCACAAAAAAATAAAAAATGCGCGACAGTCAAAACAACTCCGCACAAATCAACGACATATAAAAAATACGCCTTCAATCTATTAACCCGTGCAAGTCGATCACCGCAGGGTGAGAACGGAGCGTTCTGCTTCTTTTTACCGTGTTATTATAGCACGGGTAATCATTCTTGTCAAGGGATTTGACAAAAAATATTTTTACCCGCGCTTGATTGCGGACCTATTGCAATTTTTTTACCGTTGTGCTATAATATATAAATAATATGGAAGTTCTTTACAGAAAGCGTGGTGAGATGATGGCAGAAGAAAAGAAACCGATCGGTGCGGACAACGGATCAAAACCGAACAATGCCGATAGAAATATAAATTCGCAGCCTGTTTTGAATCAAAGACCGGTCAGAACACATGGGCAGGCAGCAAACGTCGGCGCGCGAATGAATATAAAAGAACAGACTCCGTCTATGAGACGAAGTGCAAAAGAGGCTAAGAGAATAAACCCCGAAGCTCCCGAAATACAAAGAAGTGCAAAAAGGGCGCAGGGCTACAAGATCAAAAAGAAAAAGAAGATCCTGACTCCCGAAGTGATTTTCTGTGCGGTCGTTTTTGTGATTATTTTCGCTTTGATGTCGGGCATGATCGCTCTGTCGTTTTATCTCAATCTAACGCATACGGAGCAAAAGGATTACGGTGATCTGAAGATCACAATGGGGCTTTCCAATAAGGTAAACGAGATTGAAAGCCAAAGCATACGCCAGGAAAAATACATCCGCGGCGGCGTGATGTATCTGGATATGACCGAGATCGCAAGTTGTTTTGAATTTGTCGTAACGGGCGAAAAGAGCGAACGCAGATATATAACAGACGTAAAAAACGGTGAATACGTCAGATTTTATACCGGATCATCGGTAGCCGAGATAAACGGAACTATGATCAGACTTGATTCTTCGGTCATAAAAGACGGGGAAAGCGTCTTTGTTCCCGTGAGTTTTTTTGATGATTACGTAAACGGAATGAAGGTCGATTTCGATGAAGACGAGGCTATGATCTCGGTTCTTCGGCTTACCGAATTTGACGAAAAAGACAGGATAGTTGAAGCGAAGATCAGCTTCAAACTGAAAAAGTCGGGGGAGTGCGCTCATATCGACGAGAATAAGCTCACCGAAGAAGAAAAGAATCTCACCCTTTTCAGCGGTCTTGAAAGCTGAAAAAAGAAGAATAAAAAACAGAGAAACAGATAATATAGGTTGAAAGAATAACTATGGTAGCATATAAGTGCAGAAGATGCGGCAGTGTGTTGCAGATAACAAGCAGTAATATTGCAGTATGCAGACATTGCGGCGCAAAATATTCGCTCCCTAAAAGTGCAGGGGCTGCATCCGGCGGTGCAAGGGGCTCCGTGAACAGAAACGCCGGTCGAAATACGGGACGCAGAAAGAAAAAGAACAGCGGCAACAACACGGTTCTGATAATTGCCGCTTTGCTTATAATTGCCGTTTTGGCAATTTCTTTATTCGTTGTGCTGTCGGGGAACGATCAGGGTTCAGAGAAGTATAAGGACGATGATGAACGTACCGAAAATAACGTAAACGATCCCGAAACCGAAGACAAGACCGAGACTGAAACAAAAGAACCCGAAACAACGGAAGAACCGGATGAGCCCGAAGAACCCGAAGTTATTCCCGAATTTAAAGCAGATCTTTCGGATTATGAAATGTATATGAATCCTACGGGCGATCAAAGAGATGCTTATCTTGTAGTTGTAAACGTTGACAATCCGCTTCCTGCGGACTATAAGGCGACGGATATGATAAACGTAAAAAGCACGCGTAAAGACGGCAGACAGACACAGCAGTTGCGTGAATATGCCGCAAAGGCTCTTGAAGCTTTGATGCTTGAGGCAGAGGCGTGCGGAATGATCAGAACGAATACTCCGAGCGGCTATCCTTTATCTGTTATGAGTGCGTACAGAAGCTACGAATACCAGGGACAGCTTTTCAACCAGTACGTGAACAGTGAGATGGCGAACAGAGGCATTAGCCGAGCTGCTGCCGAGAAGATCGTTGAAAAATATTCAAACAGACCGGGCACGAGTGAGCACCAGGCGGGACTTTGTGTGGATATGCACACACACCCATCGGCAAATCAGGGCTTTAAGAATGAGCCCGAAGCAAAATGGCTTGCAGAGAACTGTTACAAGTTTGGATTCATTTTGAGATATCCCGAGGATAAGATGGAGCAGACTAAAGGTATTATGTACGAGCCTTGGCACTTCAGATATGTTGGCAGATATCATGCAACGAAGATGCATGAGCTTAATATGTGTCTCGAAGAATACGTTGAATATTTGGAAAACAAAGCATAAAAAAAGACCTCCGTTTTTAGTTCAAACGGAGGTCTTTTGTTTGTTTAAATACACCGAAGGTAGTGTGAAGCATACACACTACCTCTTATTTTTAATTTTAATTAATTGATTTTTTTAGAAAGTCTACGGCATCGCCGATGTTCTGAACGGGGTCAAGTCCTGCCTCTCTCTCGACTGTCAAGAATCCTTTATAGCCGATATCTTCAAGCGCCTTCAAATAAGCAGGGAAGTTTACGTCGCCTTCTCCAAGCGCCTTCTCTTCAAAAAATTTCATAGCTTTAACTTCGGGGGGAATCGGGTGTACGACGCGGTAAATAAACTCGGGATTTCCCTTGTTTATCATAACGCCGTCTTTTGCATGAGTGTGAACGATATATTTTGCGAGGTTCTTTACAGCCTCAACGGAGTCCTCTCCGATGACCATACGAAGGTTTGCGGGGTCGAAGTTTACCGCAACACCGTCTGATCCCAAAGACTCGATAAATCTAACGAGGGTGGTCGATCTTTCGGGACCCGTTTCGATTGCGAAGTACGATCCGTTTTTGTGGGCGTACTCGGCAAGCTCCGAGCACGCCTCCTGCATGATCTTAAATCTTTCGTGGTCGGGGTCTTCGGGGACGACACCGATATGGGTCGTAACGATATTTGTGCCGAGATCGTTTGCCAGATCAAGTATCTTTTTCAGCTTTGCAACGAGTACGGGGTTTCTTTCTTTATCGCTAAAGCCCATGCCCATATCTCCGCAAAGGGCAGAAAAGACGAGACCTGCGTCAGCTACCTGTTTCTTCAGGGCTTTTCTTGCTTCTCCGTCCATATTTTCGGGCGAGCTTATTCCTTTTGTGGCATACATTTGTATACCGTCAACGCCCATTCTTGCGGCAAGATCAATTGCCGTGGATCTGTCGGTCTTAAAACCGTCTATAATTACGCCGATTGGAAATCTGTACATATTCATTTACCTTTCGATCATAAGAGACACGGGCTGATGCGCATGCAGCAACCCGTGTGTAGTTTTTATATTAGTGTTTGAAGTGTCTTTTTCCCGTGAATACCATTGCAATGCCGTATTTGTTGCAAGCGTCAATGGATTCCTGGTCTCTGATACTTCCTCCGGGCTGGATAATAGCCGTAATGCCTGCTTTGTGAGCGGCTTCAACGCAGTCTGCAAAGGGGAAGAACGCGTCGCTGGCCATTACGCTGCCCTTAACCTTGTCGCCGCCGTATTTGATAGCAAGCTCAAGTGCGGTAATTCTGTTTGTCTGGCCGGGGCCGATACCAACCGTGGCTCCGTCTTTTGCGAGTGCAATACCGTTTGATTTTGTATGCTTAACTACCTTCATAGCGAACTTCATATCGCGGAGTTCTTCTGCGGTGGGAGCCTTTTCGGTTACAACTTTAACGTCTGCATCGTCATACATTTCGGTATTGAGCTCCTGAACGAGGAGACCGCCGGCAACCTTTTTCATATCGAACATTTCTTTGCTGTTGGGCTTTGCGATCTCGGGGAGACGGAGAACTCTGAGGTTCTTCTTCGTGCAGAGGATCTGCAAAGCTTCAGCGTCATATTCGGGAGCGATGATGATCTCGAGGAAGAGCTCGGAAAGCTTCTGTGCGGTTTTTGAATCAACGGTTCTGTTGAAAGCGACGATTCCGCCGAAAATGGAAACGGGGTCGGCTTCATAAGCTCTCATATATGCTTCGTAAACCGATTCGCCGATACCGACACCGCAAGGATTTGCGTGCTTCAATGCAACGCAGCAAATGTCATCGCCGAATTCTTTGATAGTGTCGAGAGCGCCGTTGGCATCGTTGATATTATTGTAAGAAAGTTCTTTTCCGTTGAGCTGTTCTGCTGCAGCGAGAGTACCTTCAAAGCCTTTTCCTACTTCGCGGTAGAATGCAGCTGCTTGATGGGGGTTCTCGCCGTATCTCATTTCGCTGACTTTTTCGTAAGTGAGAGAAAGCTTTTCGGGGAATGCGGGCATTCCGCTTTCTTTTCTGAGGTAGCCCGAAATGAGAGTGTCGTAAGCTGCGGTATGCTCAAAAACTTTGTATGAAAGCTTGAGTTTCGTATCTCTAGAAACTTCGCCGTTCGCTTCAAGCTCGCCTGTTACTGTGTCGTAGTCAACGGGGTCAACGATAACCGCAACGTCCTGCCAGTTCTTTGCTGCTGCACGGAGCATTGTGGGGCCGCCGATGTCGATGTTTTCTATTGCGTCTTCGCGTGTAACGTTGTCCTTAAGGATGGTCTGCTTAAAGGGATAAAGGTTGATCGCAACGATGTCGATGGGCGTAACGCCGAGTTCTTCGATCTGCTTCATGTGTTCTGCGTTATCTCTCATAGCGAGAATGCCTGCGTGTATCATCGGATGGAGAGTCTTGACTCTTCCGTCGAGGCACTCGGGGAATCCCGTAACGTCGGAAACGTTTGTTACTGCAATGCCGTTATCGGTGAGGGTCTTTGCCGTACCGCCGGTGGAGAGTATTTCATAACCCAATTTTTCGAGGCGGCGTGCAAATTCAACAACGCCGGTTTTGTCCGATAAACTGATTATAGCGCGCTTTTTCATAGTGTTTTCACCTTTCTTTGTGTGTCTATATATTTTTTATTTTTACAATGTTGTTTTCTACGGAAAGTTTTTCGTTGCAAAGCAGATCGAGGGCTTTGGGAAGTATCTCCCATTCTGCATTTTCCATAACTCTTTTTTGCAACGTTTCGGGTGTGTCGTTTTCTTCAATATAAACGGCTTTTTGAAGGATTATCGGACCTCCGTCTGCAATCTCATTTACAAAATGGACTGTAGCCCCCGTAACTTTCACCCCTTTTTCAAGTGCGGCTTTGTGCACTCTGAGTCCGTAAAAACCCTCTCCGCAGAACGAGGGGATCAATGCGGGGTGGACGTTCAAAATTTTGTTTTGGTATCTGTTTATTATCTCTCCGCTTAAAATGTGCATAAAGCCTGCAAGAACGATAATGTCTATATCACATTCTTCAAGTTTTTTGAGAATGGAGTTTGAAAAGTCCTCTCTGCTGTGTCCTTTTTGGATAACACAGCTTTCGATTCCGTTATTTGACGCCCTTTCCAAAGCGTATGCATTGGGGTTGCTCGAAAGAACAAGGGCGAGTTTACCGTTTGTAATATTACCCTCCTTGAAGGCATCGATGATAGCTTGCAGATTAGTTCCGCCGCCCGAAACGAGAACGGCAATGTTTTTCGTCTTCATATCAGTTTTCTCCCGGTACGTGAACTGGATATTTACCCGTAAAACAAGCGTCGCAGTATTCGATGCTGGAATCTTTCGCAATGGTCTTAAGATCGCTGATGTCAAGATATGCCAAGCTGTCTGCGCCGATCTCTTTTCTGATCTCGTCGAGAGTCAGACGGCAGGCGATAAGCTTGTCTCTCGATGCAATGTCCGTACCGAAATAGCAAGGATTGAGAAACGGCGGGGAAGAGATACGGAAGTGAACTTCTGTAGCTCCGGCGTGTCTTAACAGCTCTATGAGGTGAGCGCACGTCGTTCCTCTGACTATTGAGTCGTCAACGACGACAACTCGTTTTCCTTTGAGGACTGCGGGCATGGGATTAAGTTTAAGTCTGACGAGGTTTTCTCTTTCCCCTTGCCCCGTTTGGATAAACGTTCTGCCTATGTAGCGGTTTTTGTTCAGTCCGACGCTGTACGGGATACCCGATTCGGCGGCATATCCGAGTGCGGCATCAAGACCGCTGTCGGGAACACCGATTACTATATCAGCGATATCTTTGGAGTCGCGTTTTGCGAGGCAACGGCCGGCTTCCTGTCTTGCAAAGTGAACGCTTTGACCGTCTATTATTGAGTCGGGGCGTGCAAAATAAATGTGTTCGAAAATACATCCTGAAGTCTTCTGGCCGCATTTTTCTGTAATCGAGTGTATTCCTTGGTCAGTAACCGTAACGACTTCTCCGGGGAGAATGTCTCTGATGAATTCGCCGCCAATAGCATCAATAGCACATGACTCGGAAGCGAAGATCGTAGCCCCGTTGAGTTTACCCATACAAAGAGGTCTGAATCCCTTGGGGTCTCGCACCGCAATAAGCTTGTTCGGTGTCATAATTACGAGCGAGTAAGCTCCGCTCACTCTGTCCATAATCCTTACGAGTGCGTCTTCCGTCGAAAGTGTCTTGAGTCTTTCTCTTGAAATAAGATACGCAAAAATCTCGGCGTCGGAGCTTGTGTGGAACATAGCGCCTGCATCTTCGAGACTTTGTCTCATTTCGTTTGCACCGACGAGTGAACCGTTGAATGATACGGCGATCTGACCTTTCGTATATTTTGAAACGTAGGGAAGGTTGTTTTCTCTTCCTTTGTTTTCGGAAGAGGCATAACGAACGTGTCCGACTGCAATATTACCTTTGAGGTAATTCAAGATCATTTCGTTAAAGACTTCGTTTAACAGACCTTCGTCGTTGTGGTTATAAATTTTTCCTTCATTGTTTACAGCGATGCCGCAGCTTTGCTGACCTCTGTGTTGGAGCGCGTAAAGGCCCGAATACGTAGCCTGCGTAACGTTGATTTTTTTTGCGGGATCGAAAATTCCGAATACGCCGCATTCTTCGTGAATGTTTCCAAACATATTTTATTATCCTCCGGACGGTTGGGGTGCGTCAAGTCAAATGTTTTTGATTTCTTCTTGGAGCTTGGCGTCTTTTGCGCGGACGCCTTCTGCCATTTTAATCTTTTCTTCTTCAAGTTTTTTTGCCAAAGTTTCGTCTGACAATGCAATGATCTGAGCAGCAAGAATAGCCGCGTTTGCACAGCCGTCGATAGCAACTGCCGCAACGGGAACTCCGGGGGGCATCATTATTGTCGAAAGGAGTGCGTCCATACCGTCGAGAGCATCGCTCTTGATCGGAATACCGATGACGGGAAGTGTGGTATATGCTGCAAGAACACCGCCGAGATGGGCAGCCTTTCCCGCCGCGCTTATAATAACTCCGAAACCGTTTTTCTTTGCGTTTTTTGCAAATTCGGCAGCCTCGGTGGGCGTTCTGTGTGCCGAATAAACGTGAGTTTCGAAAGGAATACCGAAATACTTCAGTTTTTCAAGACAATTTTTTACTTTCGGGAAATCGCTGTCGCTTCCCATAATAACTGCTGCTTTTAACATTTTGTTCCTCCTGAGATAACAGTTTTGTCAGAATGAAAAACACAAAAAGGACATTCGTTTGCAGAACGTCCTTAAGGGTTTATTTTTTTTGTTAAGTTGCAGTTTTCGCCGAGTGTTTTTGACAAATGGGTGCAAATGGTCTGTACAGACAAGCAAATAGAATGTTTAGCTTTCATTATGTCCGTACGGCGAGCCATATTAAAACCTCCGGCAAAAACAAAAAATACATTAATATTATACATATAATAATTGCAAATGTCAATCAAAAAAACAATTTTTTTAGTGAAAAATGTACTGTGTTTTCAATTCGTTGTAAATACGGAAGATGGGTGAGAACCTTTCCTTTTCTCGTTATCAATCATATTTATGGATACATTATATAATGCATCAGTCTATATGTAAAGTGGAAAAATAGGATATCATCTAAAAAATATATAATGGAGAGATATCTTATGATAAAATTACGTGTTTTGGAGTTACTGAACGAAAAGGGAAAGACGAAATACTGGTTATACAAACAGCTTGGAATGAGTTATCAGAATTTCAGCAAGATGATCAATAACCAAACCAAATCCATTCGTTATGAAAACATAGAAACTATGTGTTTATTGTTCGAGTGCACACCTAACGAGTTATTTGAAATAACCGAAGACGGTGATTGTTAATATTTTTTGTAAACACTTTACAAATGGGAAAAAGTGTGTATAATGATATAAGAAGAATAATGCGGTGATCGGGAAAATGCCGTCAAGAAAGGTTTTTAAAAGGGTTCAGAGACGTGTGTCATTTTGGTGAGAGACACATACCCGCCGAGACGGAAGTGCGCCCGTGAGCAGGTGCCAATCACACCCGCTTTGTCAGCGATAAAGGACACGCAAGTTATAAACCGAAGTGGAACCGCGGGAATTTACCGCCTTTGAGTAATATCAAAGGCGATTTTTTGTTTTAAAGGGGAGACTGTGTGAATGAAAATGAAAAAAGATATTTTTGACGTGATTGCCGATGTGATCGACAGTGAGCCTGTGAAAATGGTCAAGGTTTACTGCAAGGAGAGCCGGGCGGTAAAGTGTTTGAAAAACATAAAGGAGACCGTTGCCGAGGACGTAAAAACGGTAAAGGAAAGAGACCCTGCCGCATCGAGTACGGCAGAGGTATTGTTGCTTTATTCCGGACTTCACGCTTTATGGGCGCACAGAATATCGCACGCTCTTTATAAAAAGAATCACAAGTTTTCCGCAAGGCTGATAAGCCAGGCGGCAAAAACGATTACCGGAATAGAGATACATCCGGGAGCGACGATAGGCAAGAACTTGTTTATTGACCACGGTGCCGGCGTTGTTATCGGAGAGACGACGGAGATCGGAGACAACTGTACGTTGTATCAGGGAGTTACCCTCGGCGGTACGGGAAAAGATACGGGAAAGAGACACCCGACTTTAGGAAACAACGTTATGGTGGGAGCGGGAGCGAGAGTGCTCGGCCCGTTTAAAGTAGGCGACGGTTCAAAAATTGCCGCAAACGCAGTCGTTTTGAACGAGGTTCCCGAAAACTGTACCGCAGTCGGAATACCCGCCAAGGTCGTAAAACGCAACAATAAAAGGGTTGCCGACGACCTCGACCATATTCACATTCCCGACCCCGTTGCTCAGGAAATATCTCGTCTTGAAGCGAGAATAGCCGAGCTTGAAAAGGGGATCGTGAACACGAAAAAAGAGACTAAGCCCAGACAGCCGAGAAAGAAAAAAACGGCTGAAAGTGCAGATAAACAGTAAAAAGGCAGTATATAATTTACTTAAATAGGAGAATATAGGAAATGAAACTTTATAACACTTTGACAAGACAAAAGAGCGATTTTACCCCTCTTGACGGCAATACGGTCAGAATTTATTCATGCGGTCCTACCGTTTACGGATATGCTCATATAGGTAATATGAGAACCTACGTGTTTATGGACTTTTTGCGCAGAACGCTTCAGTGGAACGGCTATAAGCTTCTTCATGCAATGAATATAACAGACGTAGGTCATCTTGTAAGCGACTCCGACGACGGAGAAGACAAGATGAACAAGACTGCACGCGAACAGAAAAAGACCCCCTGGGAGATCGCCGAATATTATACGGGTGTGTTTTTGCGCGATATTGACAGGTTGAATATTCAGCGCCCCGAGATCGTTCCTAAGGCGACTATGCATATTCAGGAAATGATAGAATTTGTTCAGGGTCTTTTGAAAACGGGATATGCTTACGAAACGAGCGACGGTATTTATTACGACATAAAGAAGTTCAAGGACTACGGTAAGCTTTCGAGAATGAATTTTGACGAAAACCAGGCGGGTGCCCGTGTTGAAGTAAACAGCGAAAAGCGTCATCCCGCAGATTTTGCTCTTTGGAAAAAGGCAGACCCCACGCATATCATGCAGTGGGAATCCCCCTGGGGAATGGGTTATCCCGGCTGGCACATTGAATGCTCGGCTATGGGTCTTAAATACCTCGGAGAAGAGTTTGATATTCATACAGGCGGTGTTGACCATATTCCGATACACCATGAAAATGAGATCGCGCAGACGTGCGGACTTTTGGGACATCCTGCGGCAAAATGGTGGATACACGGCGAATTTATGCTTGTTGACGGCGGTAAAATGTCGAAGAGCCTCGGAAATACTTATACTCTTGACCAGCTTCAGGAAAAGGGTTATTCGCCTATGGTATTCAGATATTTCTGCTTGAATGCACATTACAGTCAGAAGCTCAACTTCACGTTTGAGGGCATGGATTCAGCTAAAAAATCTTTGAAGAATCTTAAAAATCAGATCAAGAAGCATAAGGGTGCCGACGGAAAGGTTGACGAGTCCGTTCTTGCCAAATTTACAGCTGAATTTGAAGAGGCTATAAACGACGATTTGAATATTCCGAAGGCGTTGGGTGCCGTATGGAATATGGCGAGATATGAAACCAAATCGAATGATATATATGATCTTATCATTCGTTGCGATGCGATCCTTGGCATTGATCTTGACAAGGAAGACGTTGAAGAAGAGGTTGCAAACACCGTAGATACAGACCTTGACAGAGAGATCAAAGAGCAGATAGCTCTCAGACTCGAGGCTAAAAAGGCTAAGAATTACGCAGAAGCAGACAGAATAAGAAACGAGCTTGCGGCTCGCGGAATAATTCTCACTGATACAAAAGAGGGAACTACTTATTCTATAAAATAAAAATGAGGTAAACAGATGCTGAAAAAAATCGCACTGATATTTCTGGTGCTCACACTTTGTGCGGTGAGCATGACATCGTGTTTTATCGTTGTAAAGAATGATACTCCGACTGTCGAGACGGAGGTTGAAACGGTTGAAAGGGTGGAGACTCTTCCGCCGAAACCGGATCCGCTGGAGGCGGGGAAAAAAGAGGCGGAAAAGGCGCTCGAAGGATTGTTTGAAGACAAGGACCTTGAAAAAAAGAGCTTGACTATGGTCGCTTCAGACGACGCTTTTATAAAATTCAGCTCTAACCAGGGAAGCGAATATTCAAAAGCCCTTCAGTTTCAGAATGAGTTGATATCGAAAAAACTGAACGGAACAGTTTACGTAAACAGACAGCCGTATCAGGCGTTTTTGAATGATATTCGTTCTGCAAAAGACACCGGAGAGTTTTACGCCGATCTTTTGCTCGTCCCCCAAAGGAGCTTAGGGCTTCTCCGCCAAAGCGGCTTGATACAAGACCTGAACGCCTTGTACGGAGATGCTTTTACCGATGAATGTTTTGATGCCGAAGAGACTCTTCAGGGCGTCGGCAGAACCTCTATGTACGGAGTTATCGGAGACGGATCAATAAATCCCGGCGCATATTACTGTGTATATTTTAATAAGGACCTAACCGACAGGAAAGGATTGACAGCTTCTTTATACGAGGCGGCTGAAAAAGGCGAATGGAACCTTGACAAGCTTATCGAGGTTGCCGAAACTTGTATGGCACCCGGCGACGGCGAAGAGACAGCAAGCAAAAAGATGGGTATCGGAGCCGACAGTCAGGGAACTCTTATAAATACTTTGTTCGGGGCTTCCGGTATGAAATTTTTTAAAACGGCTGCGGGGGAATTGCCCACTGTGGCTGATAACGGCGAACGTTTTGATGTCTTTACGGCAAAGCTGAAAGAACTTATGATGTTTTCCGAGGTCTTTTGGCTGGGAGACGATGCTTACGAAAGATTTGAAAACGGAGAGATCGTGTTTTATGTAGACACTCTGGGAGTGTCAAAGGAGCTTTCCTCGAACATCGGTATTTTGCCTGTGCCTAAATTTGATGCGGCGCAAGAAGAATACCATACTCCGACTTCGGGAGAAGGATTGGTATTTGCAGTTCCTGCCGTCGGAGCACACACCGAGTATTCCGCAGATCTTATCAGGGCGTACAACGAAACCGCGGCAGTTATGAGAGATGCTTGGTTGAGAGATTTTCTCGACAACGTGCTCAGAGACCCGGAATCGTATGAAATGCTCAAGATCATTTTCGAGAACCCTTCGTATGACTTTGCATATATGTACGGCGAGGTCTATCATTCGGTTGCGGAGTCGAGCTACAATGCTTTGTTCCAAACGATAACGTCAGACGTTAATTTCGATGCTTACGTTAATATGAACACGTTCCAATTTGCTATGGAGACAGCGATGATATTTCCCGTAACGAATGGGTAATTGTAAACAAAGTGTTAAATAACCGAAATCCCTTTACAAAAAGGGGAAAATGTGGTATATTTACAAGGTATGTAATCGCAAACTCGGTTTTCGGACAAAAAAGCCAAGAATGCTTTGCTTCACCGACCGATTGCTTAGTTTATGCGAAAATAAAATATGAGGTGAAAAACTATGTTGAAAGAACAGAAACAGCAGATCATCGAAGCTAACAAGCTTCACGACGGAGACACAGGATCCCCCGAAGTACAGATTGCTATCCTTACGGACAGAATCAATACTCTCACAGAGCATCTTAAGAAGAACGCAAACGACCACCATTCCAGACGCGGCTTGCTCAAGATGGTAGGACGCAGAAGAAATCTTCTTAACTATCTTACAAAGAAGGATATCAACCGCTATCGTGCGATTATCGAAAAACTCGGTATCCGTAAATAAGACACGCTTAAAATGGGGCAGAATTTTACGGTTCTGCCCTATTAATTTATAAAAACAAAAAACAAAAACGGCATAGTGGTTTAGCAGTTACATAGATGCCCGAGCGGTTTTGTTCGGACTGCTATATAAGTGCTAAAACCTATGACCGCGAGAATGAAAAAACGGAGGAAGAAAATGTTTGAGAATTTTAAGACATTCGAGTATGAATTGTCAGGCAGAAAGCTTGTAATTGAAACAGGCAAAATGGCAGGCCTTGCAAACGGTTCCTGCTTGGTTCGCTTTGGCGACACGGTTATTCTTGCGACCGCAACGGCAAGTGCAAAACCCAGAGACGGTATAGATTTTTTACCCCTTTCGGTTGATTTTGAAGAAAGACTTTATGCTGTGGGCAGAATCCCCGGCGGTTATCTCAAGAGAGAAGGCAAGCCTTCCGAAAAGGCTATTCTTACATCTCGTGTAATTGACAGACCTATCAGACCCTTGTTCCCTAAGGATCTTCGTAATGACGTAAACCTCAGCCTTACCGTGCTTTGCGTTGACAACGACAACAGCCCCGAGATCGCAGGTATGATCGGTGCTTCTATCGCACTTTCAATATCCGATATTCCGTGGAACGGTCCTATCGCAGGCGTTTTCGTAGGTTTGGTTGACGGACAGGTAGTTCTCAACCCCACCGTTGAACAGAGAGAGAAGAGCGATCTCGAGCTTACCGTAGCCGGAAGCCTTAACAAAGTAGTTATGATCGAAGCGGGCGCAAAGGAAGTTGCAGACGACACTATGTACGATGCAATTATGATCGCTCACGAAGAGATCAAGAATATCTGTAACTTTATTAACACCATCGTTGCAGAGGTTGGTAAACCCAAGTTTGAGTATCCTTCTTGCGAATTTGACCACGATATGTTTGACAAAGTGTTTGATTTCTGCGAAAAGGACGTTATGTTTGCACTTGACACCGACGACAAGAACGTTCGTGACGAGAGAATGCAGCCTATAACCGATGCGATCGTTGAGAAGTTCAGCGAAGAATATCCCGAAATGCCCGAAATTATCGGAGAACTCATTTACAAGATCCAGAAGAAGATCGTTCGTCGTTGGTTGCTTGAAGACCAGAAACGTGTTGACGGCAGAAGAATGGACCAGATCAGACCCCTTGCGGCTGAAGTCGGCTTGTTCAACCGCACGCACGGAAGCGGTATGTTTACCCGTGGACAGACACAGGTCATGACTATCGCAACGCTCGGTCCCATAGGCGATGCTCAGATGCTCGTCGGTATCGACACCGAAGAAACGAAGAGATATATGCACCATTACAATATGCCCGGTTACTCGGTAGGTGAAGCAAAGTCTTCCAGAGGCCCCGGCAGACGTGAGATCGGTCACGGCGCATTGGCAGAGCGTTCACTCGTTCCCGTGCTTCCCTCGGTTGAAGAATTCCCCTATGCTATCAGATGCGTATCCGAAGTTATCAGCTCGAACGGTTCAACGTCTCAGGCTTCGGTATGCGGCTCTACACTTGCTCTTATGGATGCAGGTGTTCCGATCAAGGCTCCCGTTGCAGGTATTTCCTGCGGTCTTATTACCGAAGGTGAACGCTGGATGACGATGATCGACATTCAGGGACTTGAAGATTTCTACGGCGATATGGACTTTAAGGTTGCGGGTACTCACAAGGGTATCACCTCCATTCAGATGGACCTTAAGATCGACGGTCTTACACCCGAAATTATTAAGAATGCTCTCGAAGTAACACATAAGGGCAGAGATTACATCATCGATGAGATCCTTCTCAAGGCTATTCCCGAAGCAAGAGCTGACGTTTCCGAATATGCTCCCAAAATGCTCACTATGCACATTGATCCCGATAAGATCAGAGAAGTTATCGGTTCCGGCGGTAAAGTAATTCAGAAGATCGTTGCCGATACGGGCGCTAAGATCGATATCGAAGACGACGGTACTATCTATATCTCCGCAGTAAACAGAGACAGCGCTTATGCGGCAAAAGAGATCATTGACGGTATCGTGTTTGAACCCGAAGTAGGTGCTATCTACACGGGTAAGGTAACGAGAGTTATTCCGATAGGCGCATTCGTTGAATTTGCTCCCGGAAAAGAAGGTCTCGTACACATCAGCAAGCTCGACTACAAGAGAGTAGAAAAGGTTGAAGACGTTTGCAACGAAGGCGACGTTATCACCGTTAAGTTTATGGGAACGGACGAAAAGGGAAGACTCAATCTTTCCAGAAAGGACGCTATGCCCAAGCCCGAAGGCTATGAGGAAAGAGAAAGACGTCCCCGCCCCAATAACAACGACAGACCCCGCAACAACGGCGGAGATAAGTTCAGAGAGAACCCCAACAGACGCCCCTACAACAGAGAAGAGCGCAAGAATGATGCTCCCGCTGAAGTAAAGGTCGAAGAACCTAAGGTTGAAGAACCCAAGGTCGAAGCTCCCGCAGAACCTGAAAGCAAAGGCTTCTTCGGATTCTTCAAAAAGAAATAAGCATAAATGATCAATAAAAATGCCCGTTAAAAAACGGGCATTTTTTGTTTTGAATACAAAAGTAGAGAGTGCGTGGTCTGCACACACTCTCAGTTGAAAAAATATGCGTAAAAAACGCCCTCATTTCTTGAGGGCGTCTTTTGTTGTAATTAAAATTCCAGAATAACGTCTTCGATGGGGCAGCTTCTGAAGCCCTTGTCGTAAATGTGTTTGATCGCTTTAAGTACTCTTTCTCCGCAGTCGGGAATGTAGTTGACGTAGTCGGAGTAGTAATATTCTTCGTGGATCATAAGTCCGAAAATGCCGCTGTCGGGACGGAGTGCCATATAAGTATCCATCCAGGATTCGATATTTTCAGTCGGTATACCTTTGTTGTTGTTCAACACCATATCTGTATGGCAATAGTAGACATCCTCTTTGTTGTCTTTCCAAACGTCTCTGCCCTGGCTGCCTTCTTCAGCATCGGACTTGTTGTTGTATGCATCAAGACCGGCACCTCTGAGGTAAGCGGGAAGTCCGTCTCTGCCGTAATAAGAGAGATAAGCTTCGTCGTTATCGATCTGTCTGAACGATCCGAACTGGATAAGATATCCGCCTTCACGGAAAGCGCGAAGGGGTTCGATATATCCGTTGCCCCAGTGTGCAGTCGTTGCGGGGATAAGGGATTTAGGACCTGCAAAACGGAGTATTTCTTTGTGGACTTTTCTCATGGAATCGGCAATAAACTCACCGCTTAAATGCTTGTTGGGCATATCGGGATAGTTTGCGTGAGCATGGTAGGAAAGCGTGAGCCAGTCGGCATTTTCTTCCCATTCCTTGCGATAGCGGTCGGTCATCATCGTGAGGTTAAAATACTCTTTATGTTCTGCAAAGTCGGCAGCAGATTCGTCGTTGAATTCATAATAGAGATTAAGGTGAACGTGTGCGCCGTAAAGCTCGTGTGCCTTTTTAAAGGGAGCAAGGAAATGATGATCGAAAAGTGAATGGTACTTTTCGGGGTATTTTGTGAGCTCGTACAGGAACACAACGCAGTCGTCAACCGTGAAATAAAACTTGTTTGTTGCGTTTTTGAGCCAGTAAACGACGATTTCGGCACGGTATCCGTTTTTTGTATCTATAGCGCACAAAGTGTTTCTGTAATTATAAAGAGGGATCTCTGCTGAATAAGTGTGTTCTTTTTCATCGTATTCTGCAGGTTTTCCGTTAATGGTAATAACTGCATTGTCGGCAGCTTTTACTTTTGCGTTAATGTAAAGAGCATCGCCGTCAAGTCTGCCTTCGTAGTTGTTGAGACAGTCTCCGTCAATATGCGAAATAAAGAAAACGGGATCGTAATTGTGGAAAAAATCGCGCATTTTTATGCACCTCGCAATAATAATTTTTTTCAATTATAGCATACTAAAACGCCATTATCAATATGTTTTTTAATAAATTTACTTATTTTACAGCTGATAATTTAGGTGTATTGTGCGGTATCACGGCATTATTTTTTGTGTCATAATTTGTTGCAGATATAAATATGATAGGGTTAAAAAGGAAAAAGCGTTTTGTATATATTTACGAAATTCATTCTGCTTAGCAAAACTTGTTGACAAATGGAATATCCTTTGTTATAATTGGGGATAACGTCGGGTGTTTTTTATAAAACAGCCCTTTTTATGATTGTTAAATTGATTACTATGCCAAGAGGAGATTATTTATGTTTGAAAAAGTGAAAGAGTTATTGGTAGAATCTATGCAGATAAATCCCGAAGAAATAACGATGAAGAGCGAGCTTATCGGCGATCTCGGAATCAATTCTTTGGAGCTTGCCGATCTTATACTTACCGTTGAAGAAAAGTTCGACATTGAAGTAAACGACGAAGATATTCACAAGTTCGTTACGGTAGGCGACGTTGTAAACTATCTTTCCGAGGCAGTTGGCGAATAATACTTTTGACTTTTTGACAGCGGACTTTCGTCGGCTGTCTTGATGTTTGTATGAAAAAAACGGTTAGAGGGAAGTGAAAAATGTGTTCGAGTTTTTTATAACCTTGGTAATAATAGGTTGTATAGCCCTTGTTCTCTGGGGAGCATGGAACATATATTCCGGTATGCTGGCGAGCAAAATAATGCAAAACGGCAGAAATAAAAAGAATTTTACATACAACTATCTCAGCGTCAGATTCAGCAGATTGAATACGATGAAGAACGTTAGACTTGAGGTTAGAAACAGAGATGCGGAAAACGGCAGATATGTTTCGGACATCGGTCTTGTGTTTGTAAACAGGGGCGGCGTTTTTATTATAGATCAAAATGCAGGCTCCGGATTTATCGATGTTAATCAAGGCGGAAAATGGAGCAGAGTGATCAACGATAAGTATTTTGCTTTCGACGATCCTTTTATAAAGAACACCGTGAGAGTAAAGGATATGAAAACCTTTCTGCACGACGAGGGCGTGGACAACGTGCCCATTCACAACATAGTGTTGTTTACCGGCAGACGCGTTAAGTTTTCAAAGCGCTTGAACGGACTTATCAATGCTGACGAGCTCACTCCTTTTATGATAGACTTGAACAAAGACAAGTTTTTGACCGGCGGCGAGATCAGAAAGATCGTAAAGCTTATAAAGAGCAAACAAATATAAAAAACTGTGCGATGGTTCGCACGGTTTTTTTGTTATTGAATACAACAGGAGAGAGTGTGTGCGAAAGCACACACTCTCTCTTGCTTCTGTTTGTTATCGGATGTTAATTTATCTATGCTTTTTTGAAATGAGTTTTGCAGAAAAAAGCCACGCTGTAACAAAAGCTAAAACGTTTATTAAAACGGTTATCACAGTGTTGATAAAGAAGTCGAGCGTGAGCAACATCGTGAGCGGATCGCTGAAGAACGAGCCGTTGAACTTATCTTGGTCAAATGGGAAGAAAACGTAGTGCAGATATTCCCAAAGAGTGCTTGAAAAGCTGTCCAAAGAAAAACCGGATGCGCATGTTTTTATAAAGACGATCAGCATGAATATAAACGCGCAGGCGAGTATTCCCAATACGGTAAACAAAGAATATTTGAAGATCAGATCGCGAACGCCTTTTTTGTGTGTCAGCATCCAGACACCCGACAGTATCAGTATCAAAACGATGAATACCGCGATGGCTTTTACAGTTTCAAAGAGCTCTCTGACGTCGTCCATGTGTTTTATTGACGTTTCGCAGAAAATATCAACGTTGTCCTGCGGTTGACCGTTTATTAAAACACCGTTCATCTGCAGCGAAAAGCTTGTTTTTTTACCGTTCAGAAAGTCTGTTATGTGTTCTATGACCTCGTCGATCTGCTTGTTTGTGAATTGGGCGTTTTTACCGGAAATACCGCCGATATACTTGACGGTGATTGTCTGCCCGTCTTCGGGATACAGACCGCATTTTTCAAGCTGGTTTACGTAATATTGGTTGCGGGTAGAAATAACAAGAGCAGGGAAGATTATTGCCGAAAGTACAAGACAAACAGTAAACAGAATGATCGATAATCTGTGGATTACTTGTGTTTTTTTCATAAGAATACCTCCGAAATAATATGTAAAAACTAAATGCTTATGCTATGAAAGCCCAGATAACTGCCACTAGTATGGCGGGGAGCATATTTGCTACCTTAACAGAGTTTTTGCTCAAGAGGTTAAGCCCCACGCAGAAGATGAGGATCGAGCCGGTGAGCGACAGGTTGTGAAGTGCCGCTTCCGTCATATAAGGCTCGATAAACTTAGCCGCCAAGGTGAATCCGCCTTGGAGTATAAATACGGGAATGACCGAAAAAACACAGCCTTTTCCCATTGATGAAGTCATAACGATGATGATAATAAAGTCCAAAAGGGATTTTATTAAAAGTATGCTGTAGTTACCGAACAGACCGTCCTCTATTGAGCCTACGACCGTCATAGCTCCGATGCAAACTGTGATCGATGCGCTTACGAATCCGTCAACGAAAGAGGTATCTTTTCCGTTGCCCGTCTTTTTCTTCAGCCATTCACCGAAATGCTCGATCTTTTCGTCGATATTTATCAGCTCTCCGATCAGAGTGCCTATCGCAAAACTGCCGATCATCATTAGTGTTCCGCCGCTTGTGAGTTTTCCGTCCGATATAGACATTATTTTTTCCAATGCACCGCTTATGCCGATGAACATAACGCATATACCGGTTGATTTTATAAGGGCGCTCTGTAATGATTCTTTCAAGAATTTTCCGAACAAAGCGCCGATGATGCCGCCGCCGAGTATTGCGGCGACGTTAATGATCGTTCCAAGTCCTATCATGATTATTTCCTATGTGTGCTGTGTGAACTGACAATTTTTAATGATTTTTAACAAAACATTTTGTAAAGCGAGCTCGTTCCGAGTCTCGATGCGCCGAGATCGAGAAATCTGACCGCGTCGTCGATCGATTTTATGCCGCCCGCCGCTTTTACTTTGATTCTTTCGCCGACCTCGTTTGCCATAAGCTCTACGTCGTGGAACGTCGCGCCGCCGCCCGCAAAGCCCGTCGAGGTTTTTATGTACTCAGCTCCGCTTTTTACGACGATATCGCACATGATCTTTTTTTCGTCGTCGGTCAAAAGGCATGTTTCGATTATAACCTTGAGAAGCTTTCCGTCACACGCTTTTTTGACCTCTTTTATCTCGTCGAGAACAGTCTCGGTTTTTCCGGCTTTCAGATCGCCTACGTTTATGACCATATCGATTTCGACAGCGCCGTTTTTTACTGCGTTTGCCGTTTCAAATACTTTTGTTTCTTTTGTCATATATCCGTTCGGAAAGCCGATAACCGTGCATATTGCAAGTTTTTTTCCGCAGTATTCGGCAGCCTCTTTAACGAATGAAGGCGGGATACATACGGAAGCCGTTTTTGCAGCCATTCCTTCGTCGCAGATCCTTTTTACGTCTGTCCACGTTGCATCTTGTTTGAGGATCGTGTGATCGCAATGGGACAAGATCTCTCTGCCTGTATATTTGCCGTATGTTTTGTCAAGTTTTGTTTGGTCGAGCATATTATTTTTCCTCGTTGTACTTGTCTGTAATTCTGATCTCTTTTATTTTCGGACGGTAATCTCTGTGAACGGTGCCGTTGGCGTCTGTTACGACAGCCGTTGAGCAGATAAGGTCAACGACTTCCATACCTTCGGTAACGTATCCGAAAGCCGCATACTTACCGTCGAGGAACAGCGAGTCTTGGTGAACGATAAAGAACTGCGAAGATGGGCTGTTATAATCGTTTCCGGTTCTTGCCATAGAGAGTGTACCTCTTGTATGCTGAAGGGTGTTTTGTACGCCGTTTTCCATAAATTCACCCTTGATGGTTTTGTCGCTTCCTCCGATGCCGTCGCCGTCGGGATCGCCGCCCTGCATCATAAATCCGTTCATTATTCTGTGGAATTCAATGCCGTCGTAAAAATCGGATTCGACCAGCTCGACGAAATTTGCGACCGTTATGGGCGCATATTTTGATTCGAGAACTGCCGTGATCGTGCCGTATTCTTCTATTTCTATTTCGATCTCATAGAAGTCGTATTCCGGTTTTACTCCCGAGTCCGAGCAAGCAAAAAGTGTGAACGTCGATATAACGACGAGAATTAAACATATAAGCTTTTTCATTTTTTGATCTCCTTGATATACAGTTGAGAAAATATTACCACAAAATCTTTGTTTTTTCAAGTGGAGAGAGCACAAAAAGAGCGAATATTAATTTTTTGCCGTTTTCTTAAGACAAAAGAGATTATGTTAAGTCATTACGGTCTTGACATATCATGGATAATAGGATATAATATATAATATTAACAAAATCAATAACGAATATATCGTTTGTTTAGGGAGTATTGTATGAAAAATATTGCTCGTTGGATCATGGCAATAATTGCTTTGATGATCGTATCCGTTGCCGTAGCGGCGATGGTTCCTTCCGCAGCAACCGCGGATAATATTATCTACATTTCGGATACGGGAAGCGGAGACGGTTCGTCTGCGAACAATCCTTTGGGACCCGAGACCAGGGTAACGAGGGCTGCTGCTGAGGGCACCGACGCATATAAGTATTATTATGCGGTAGATGCTAACGGCGCAACTGATGCCACCAAGAAGTTCCATTTTAACAGTGTGCTTTATCAGGCGGCTGAAAAGCTTGCAAAGACGGGTGGAAGAATCGTTATAGTCGGTGACGTAAAGATCGGCTATTCGACGTCGTACAGCGGAACGAGCACTATTGACAGAGACTTCTTTATGCCGAACCACGGCAACAATACCATTACCATTTCCGCGCAAAAAGGCGCGAAGCTTATAATTACCGAAGGCGCTCATATAAGTCTCGGTGGAAAAACTGTTTTTGAGAATATGACTTTTGCAACCGGAAAGACGGATCTGTCTGTTCCGAACGGTGTAAAAAACCGTTTGATCTGTTGCTATGGTTATGAAACGGTGTTTGGCCAGGGTATAAACTGTATAAATCTTGACGGTGATACTTCGGCTGATTATTTTCCGTCCATCGCCGGCGCACGCAGATACGGAAATAACACGTGCAACCCCAAGGTTACGGTCAGAAGCGGCGTATGGGGACACGTTTACGGCGGAAACAGAGGTAATGCCAACAACGTGCATACCGGCAATATTACACTGAATCTTGAAGGCGGTACCTATCTCGGATACATAATCGGAAGCCAGAAAGAAAACAGAGCAGTTCACGCAGGAAACCTTAACTTAAATATATCCGGCGGTATCTATAAGGGCCCGATATATGCCGAATCCGACAAGGGCGTTTCGCAGGAAGGATACAAGGCAAATATAAAAATAACGAACGGCGAGTTTTCCGAAGCGGCTGTTGTGAAAAAGTACTACGGAGCGACGGCTCCCGCTTATATGCCGAACGTTACGCTTGACCTGACGGAATGCAGATCGTCGGCACTCAGCTTGAATTACTTGCTGGAGGGATGCGATGCCGATACGGTTCTTTATCCGATGGCTTGGAACACCGGTGTTGAGATCGTCAGCAAAGCAAATGCGGTTACATGCGGACAAAACCGTAAATACGACGGAACCGGTCTTAAGCTCAAGCTCAGCTTTACGATAGGCTCAAAAAATTATACGAACGAGCTTGACTATTCTTCATCCAACCCCTATTTTGAATTTGATTGCGACAGCTCTCTCCAGGGAGAAGCAACTGTTACTTGCAAATATGCGGGAGTGGAATACGACTCGTATGACGTAATAGTTACGTACCCCAAAACAATTTATATATCGAATACCGGAACGGGTACCGGAAGCAGTGCTGCATCCCCCCTCGGACCGACCGTTGTCATAACAAGAGATGCACCGGTAGGTACTGACGCATACAACTATTACTATGCAGTGGATGCTAACGGCGCATCTGACAGCACCAAGAAGTTCCATTTTAACAGCGTGCTTTATCAGGCGGCTGAAAAGCTTGCGGAGACGGGCGGACAGATCGTACTCGTCGGAGACGTAACGCTCGACTATTCAACGTCATACAGCGGATCGAGTATCGTTGACAGAGACTTTTTTATGCCGGATCACGGGGATAATCTCATATATATCACGGCTCAAAACGGCGCAAAGCTCAATATTACGGAAGGTGTACACTTCACTTTCGGCGGAAATACGTACATTGACAATGTTGAAATAGTAACGAGTATGACAAACCGACTTATGTGCTGCAACGGAAATAAAGTCGTGCTCGGCGAGAATATCGTATGTTCGAATACCGCAAATTCAACCTCGAGAACTTATTTTATAACGGTTGCCGGCGGTCATAGATACGGCAATGCAACTTACGATACAGACCTTACGATCAAGGGTGGAACCTGGAACGACATTTACGGAAGCAACCGCGGCAATGCAGGCTCGGTACACAAAGGCGACGTCAACCTCAGCATCCTCGGCGGTACTTTTAAGGGCGTAATAAACGCCGGTGCGAATACGGGTAAAGCCGTTCACAGCGGAAACGTGAACCTCTTTATCGGCGGCGGTACCTTTGCAGGTGATATATACGTTTGTTCGAGCATGGGTAACGGCTACAAAAACAGCGTTGCGAACGTTAAGATAAACGGCGGTACTTTTGCGAGCGGTTCACAGGTGCTTAACCACTATCAGTGGGTTGCCGCAACGACGGGCTATGCTCCTTATCTGACCCTCGACCTTTCGGAGTGTAAATCGTCAAATGCTCAGATCGAGTATCTTCTTACGGAATGCCCGGCAGATAAGATCATTTACCCCGCAAAATGGTGTACCAAGGCTACGATAAAAACGGAACCTAAAAACAGCGTTTGCTTCTTGAACGAACCCTTTGATGCGTCGGGACTTGTTCTGGACGTAACGTACAGAAACGGAAAAACGGCTACTGTTGCTTATTCGGATAACAGCGGCGGATTTAAATTCTCGATAGACAGTACTTCGTTGGGCACAAAAACGATGTCGTGGAGATACGGAAACGTAGCGTACAAGACGACGCAGACCGAAGTAATAAACGTTCCGACTCCCGAGCTTTTGGGAGCGCAGATAGGCGTTAATTCGCAGAACATCGGCGGATTAAGATTTGTTGCCGAGGTGAAAAAACCTTACGGAAGCGGAGTTAACGTTACCGACTACGGCTTTATCGCGTTGGACGATACTTATCTTACAAAAGACGAACTTATTAAGTCGGGAACGCTCTACGGAATAAACATAAAGAATATAAGTGCGAACGGCACCGTGTTCAGACCCGAGAATCAAACGGTTTACAACAATAATATGAAGATGACCTTCTCGGGCGTATATCCCAACCTTGTTTTGAGTGACTACAATAAACAGGTTGCCGCAATTGCTTACGTTAAGTTCACCTACAACGGAAAGACGTACGTTCGTTATTCCGACGTGGTGAAGAGAAGCATTCTCGGTGTTGCAGACGAAGCTTTGAACTCGAGTTTAGAATCTGAGTCGAACAAAGACTGGATCAGAGCAAACGTTGTGGTTGCGTACGAAAACTACAATGCAGGCAGAAACGACCTCGTGGATTCTGCAAAAGCTACCGAACTCAGAAACAAGGTCATGCAGGTGTATAACGAGGCAATAACGTATAAGTGGACGCCTTCGTCGGATATAGATCTCGACGGAACGGTATTTAAGGCGGGAACAACTTATTACGGAATGCCTTACGTGAACAACAGAAAAGCTACTTTGAGCGAGTTTAAGTCTCATATAACTACCATAGGCGGAAATAACGTTTACGTGGGACCTATTCTCGGATATCAGGAACTTTATGAAGGTCTTGCCGCTAATGCTACGAACGAAAAGACGTTTTATGAAGGTTCAGTACAGCCGTACCTCGAACACGTTGACAACGGATATACCCATATAGAGAAATTTTTCCCCGGATGCGACTATTCGCTTATAGTGAATGCGTGGAACTCCGTAGGAACGAATGCAACGTGGCCCGTTAGCCTCAGTTCGTTTATTCCTTCTTCCGGAAAGGGAACAGTTCCCGTAGGAAACTACGATTCAAGTGCATCAAAGACCGATACGAAGACGATCGTTGATGCAAACGGACAGACGGTTATGTATGCGGCATATGCGGCTTGCAAACCCGGAGACGTTCTTTTGAATATTAGTTCGAAAGGCAGAAGCTTGTGGGTCGTTTCGGCGGCATCGTCTGGCGAAAACGTTACCGTATCGCACGGAGGCGTGACACTTGTAACTAAGAATGACGGCTATTCGAACTATACTCAAAACAAGACTTATACGTTTGCAAATCTGTACGACTCAGGCTTTATTCCCGTAACCATTCCCGAACTTGCAACCGGACTTCAGACACAGACGTCAGCCGTACTTACGGGCTTTGATGGCGACTTGGCAATGAAGACCGGTGTTATGAACGGCGTGATCGAATCGAACAGACAGATCATTTCCGTAAACGTTTCGATCAAGAGGGGCAGCAATGCCATTTACGACAAGACGATTTATTACAACTCGGCTTCAGATATGAACACGAACAGAGTTTATCTCACCGATTTTGATATAGCAAATACGGTCAAATATCTGGTCGAAAAGAAGTCGTACGTTTTGAGCGTAAAAGTTGAGATCGGCAAAGAGGGCGTAATAACGCTCGTACAGCATACTTATACAGCTCCCGCGATAGATTACTCCAAATATTCATATTACAAGACTTTTGCTCTTCCGACAAATCTTGAGCAGGCAGCTATCGACCATATGTGGGATCAGTTCAATATTGAATGGACTCCGCAGCATAACATTTTCCTGACCGGAGCGTCAAGCTTTAATCTTGATACGATGTTTCTTGCCGGAAAGACATATAAAGGTGTTATGTATTCGAATACGAGAGCGACTCTTGATGAGTTTAACAGCGTGTTGACCACATCGGGCGGTAAAAAGGTCATGCCTGTTGACATAACGGGAAAAGAGACGAAGGTTGTGGGCGGAAAGACTTATTACGTGATCAACTGGGATGATATCGTCGGAAACCATTGCAGTGCTGCGATGTATCACGCATATCAGCAGAGCAGCCGTATGTACGACCTTTCCAGACGTAACCCGAATATGAGAATACTCGGACTGTCGGGCGGTGACTACTTCTATGAAATGGGTGCTTGGGTCGGAGATACGCGTTCGGTTACGAAAGTGTACGGAGAGCAAGCAATGTATGAGGTATACGCACAGATAGAGAAGGGCGACTTCATTTACAAGAATGCACGCGGCGGCGGTCATACTCGTTTGATCGATATGAACGCATACGTTGTTCGTGATGCAAACGGAAAGATCGATCCTGATAAGAGTTATATTACATGCGTTGAACAGACGGATACGCTGGAATCAACGTACAGCGGAAGTGACGGAACAACAGACTGGACATCGTCTCTCGGATATGATACGACCTGGTTTATGGACCATAAGTACACGTTCAGAAAGCTGTTTAACGGTAACTGTGTAATATACAGACCCACAGAATTCATAACGAACGAAACTGAACAGGCGTACGTTGGATTGACATCGACAATCACACCTGCGATGCTCACGTCAGATAACGGAACATCGGGAACAGGTATTCAGGGTATCGTTGAGTCTAACTATCCTTTAAGAAGAGTTACGGTAAAGCTCTATAACACTTCTACCGGAGCACTTGTTACAACTGCAGAGAAAAAGGGATTACAGACTAATTATTCGTATAATCTTGCGAACTTCAAGAATACTTTGAATGTATACGGACTCCCTGCAGGTAATTACAAGATTGTTGTAACGGCTGAAATTGCAAAAGGCGTTGTTGATCTTGCGACGGTTTCATTCACGAAATAAAATAAACAAAAAATCCCTTCGGGGATTTTTTGTTTTGTATGTGGGCATAAAAAGGGTCTTTGTTCTTGGAAGGAGCTTTGTTTTTTAAGCGGGACGTCGAAGGCGCCGTCCCCTACGGATGAAGATTATTAAATTTTAAAAGTTTTGGCTGGAGTCAAGAGGGCGCTTTTACAAAAGCGCGCCTCTTGTGGGGTTCGGGGCGAAGCCCTGACTGTTTGTACTCATTAAAAAACGCGGCGGCGTTTTTGTTTTTTCTTATTTATTTCTTTTTTATTACTTTCTTGCCTTGCCAAGAAAGTAAAACAAAGAAGGCGCCAAGGGGCAGGAGGTTTCGATTCCTCCTCCCCTTGACCCCCAC
>JAZNOI010000120.1:0-5904 GCA_045580755.1 Eubacteriales bacterium
TTCGATTCCCATCACCCGCTCCATAAAAAGCACTGCTTATGCAGTGCTTTTTTCAATGAATAGTGATATTTCGAAGTTTCATATTTATTTGAGGTAGAAAATGCGAGTACTTATTATCAGACACGGTCAGACAGACTGGAATAAGCAGGGGCTTTTGCAGGGAACACACGATATTCCTTTAAATGAGCTCGGTATTTCTCAGGCAGAGCAGGCGTATGAGTTACTTAAGGATGAAAAGATCGACGTAGCTTTTTGTTCTCCTTTAATAAGAACGAGACAGACAGCTGAGACTGTTTTGAGGGGAAGGAATATTCCTTTGATATATGACGAAAGGATCGTTGAACGCAGATTCGGCGTTGCAGAGGGCGGCAAGGTTTCGGACATAGATTTTGCGGCGACCTGGATCCCCGGTCAACCCCCTATGTATGAGGGAATGGAAACTTTCGAGATGCTTTATGAGAGAATAGCGGATTTTTTTGACGAGATATACGAAAAGTATTCGGATAAGACCGTACTTGTGATCACCCACGGTGGAGCAAGCATTGTGTGCGGTTATTATTTCTGCGGTCCACCCAAGACGGACAGGCACGAATATTTCTGCAAAAACTGTGCCGTCAAAGAGTATATAAAGTGAATTATACTTATGATGTTGACAAAGATTGACATATATTATATAATACAAAAATGTAGTTAATGTTGTTGCAAACGGCGACAACACGTTATTGAGAGGTGCTTTTATGAGTAAGACGTTTATACCGGAAGGTTACAGATCTTCGCTTGGAATCTACGAGACGCAGGTTGCTATAGGTTTGCTTCGCAGTAATTTCCAGGAGAATCTTTGTAATGCTCTTAATCTTAAAAGAGTTACCGCTCCCCTTTTTGTGCCATCCGAAAGCGGATTGAACGATGACTTGAACGGAGTGGAAAGAGCGGTTGCTTTTGATATTCTCGAAACGGGCACGATGGCTCAGGTCGTTCATTCGCTCGCAAAGTGGAAACGCATGGCGCTCTATAACTATAAGTTCGGTGTGGGCGAGGGGCTATATACCGATATGAACGCCATACGCAGAGACGAGGAAATGGACAATATCCATTCCATATACGTTGACCAGTGGGACTGGGAAAAGGTTATAGGTGAAAAAGACAGAACGGTTGAATATTTGAAAGATACCGTACAAAGAATAGTGGACGCTGTGTGCGACACTTCGGAATATATCAAAAAGCTGTATCCCGCGGTTAAAACCGAGATCTGCAGAGAGGTCAGCTTTATAACGACGCAGGAGCTTGAAGATATGTATCCCGATCTCACCCCCAAAGAGAGAGAAAATGCGTATTTGAAAGAGCATAAAACGGCGTTTCTTATGCAGATCGGCTGCAAGCTCAGATCGGGAGAAAAGCACGACGGAAGAGCTCCGGATTACGACGACTGGAAGTTGAACGGCGATATACTTATTTGGAATGAAGTTCTCGGAAGCGCTTTTGAGATATCGTCAATGGGAATCAGAGTTGACTCGAAATCTCTTGATGAACAGCTTACTCTTGCGAACGCCGATCACAGACGTGCGTTTCCGTTCCATAAGATGCTTTTGGAAGGCAAGCTTCCTTTGGCGATCGGCGGAGGGATCGGTCAGTCGAGACTGTGTATGCTCATCCTCGGCAAGTGCCATATCGGCGAAGTACAGGCATCTATCTGGGACGATGAAACACTTAGAACATGCTCGGAGGCGGGCGTTCAGATCCTTTAATAAAAACAAAAGATATGTGGTTTGTTCCATATATCTTTTTTTATTGAATACACAAGAGAGAGTGTATGCGCAGCACGCATTCTCTCTTGTTTGTTGTTGATAAATCCTGTCAAAAAAATTGTGAATATAAAGATAATACAGATGATAATAAAGCGTATAATAAATAAAGTTAAGTTTGGGCTTTTTTGAGGTTGCATTTTTAAAGTTTGGGGTTTGCTGGTAAAAAAATATTTCGTCTTTTGTTATCGCAGTTTACAAAGCATTATGCTGATTGTATAATTGCGTTGTCAAAAGAAAAATTTAATTTGTTTTTTTAAAAACAGGGAGAATAATATGGCTGCTTTTTTGGCTGGCGTTCAGAATTATCTTGATGTCGTTATGCTCATTTTGCTTGTTAGTGCAGGTTTGTTTTTGAGCATAAGAACGAAGTTCTTTCAGTTTAGGAAATTTGGCTATGCAAACAAAAATACCGTTGGCAGTCTTTTTACGAAAGATGCTCACAAAAAGGATTCATCCGGAGTCAGTCCGTTCCAGGCTGTTGCTACTGCTATGGCAGGCACGATCGGAACGGGAAGTATAGCCGGCATTGCAACTGCGATTACAATGGGCGGTCCGGGCGCGGTTTTTTGGATGTGGATAAGCGCTCTTCTCGGAATGGTTACGAAATATTCCGAAATCGTTCTCTCGCTGAATTACCGCGAAAAGAATGAAAACGGAGAATGGGTCGGCGGTCCGATGTATTATATCAGAAACGGACTCAAGATCAAATGGTTGGCGGCTGCTTTTGCGACTTTTGCGATGATCGCATGTCTCGGAACGGGTAACGCCACGCAGTCAAATGCAATTGCGGATTCTTTACATGAGACCCTGGGAATCGAGATGTGGATAACCGGACTTGTGTTGACCGTTCTTGTTGCGGCAGTTATACTCGGAGGTATACGCAGAATAGCTTCCATAAACGAGAAGATGGTACCTTTTATGGCGATATTTTTCGTTGTATGCGCGTGTGCTGCTCTCATTGTGAATTATAAAGAGATACCAAGTGCTTTTGCTTTGATATTTAAAGAGGCGTTTAATTTTAAATCTGCTGCCGGCGGTGTTGCGGGATATGGAATTATGGCGGCAATGAAGTCCGGTTTTTCGAGAGGTGTGTTCTCGAACGAAGCGGGTCTCGGAAGTGCCCCCATCGCTCACGCGGCATCTTCTACAAAAGATCCCGTAAAGCAGGGACTTTGGGGAATATTCGAGGTGTTTTTTACTACGATCATAATTTGCACCGTGTCGGCACTCATAATTTTGACCACAGGACTTTACGGAAACGGTGTTGACGGTGCGGCGTTGAGCATAATGTCTTTTGATACCATCATCCCCGGTGTTGGTAGTGTAGTTGTAACCTTGTCGACTATCTTCTTTGCTTTGTCAACTATTTTGGGATGGGCTTATTACGGAGAGACGGCAATATCGTATTTGACGAAGAATAACAGCGCTGCAAAAATGGCGTACAAGCTTTTCTACGTTGCGGTCGTATTTGTAGGCGCGGTTGCCCCCTTGAAAGAGGTCTGGGCTGTTGCGGGAATAATGAATACGCTTATGGCTGTTCCCAACCTTGTAGGTTTGATAGGTCTGTCGGGTGTGGTAGTGAAACTTACGAAAGACCATTTCAATAAGAATAAACTTGATTAAGTATAACAGACGCACGGTTTAGGATCGTGCGTTTTTTGTTTTGTCTTGTTTGCCGAGAAAATAATGTTATGCCCTCTATTGACAAAAAAAGTCTACTATTATATAATAAAATACTGACATTTTTTATGATAAATAAAAAAACGGAGATATATTATGAACAAGATTCTTGAAGTGTTTGGAAGCAAGGTTTTTAACGATGCGGTAATGCGTGAGAAACTGCCCAAAGAAATATATAAATCACTTCGCAAGACGATTTCTGAGGGAAAGGACCTCGACGTTACGATGGCGAACGTGGTTGCTCACGCCATGAAAGAGTGGGCTATCGAAAACGGTGCGACTCACTATACCCATTGGTTCCAACCTATGACGGGTATAACCGCGGAAAAGCACGACAGCTTTATCGTTTCGACGAACGATGGCGGTGCTGCTACTTCGTTTACCTGGAAACAGCTCATAAAAGGCGAACCTGATGCTTCGAGCTTTCCTTCAGGCGGTCTCCGTGCAACTTTTGAGGCGAGAGGCTATACCGCGTGGGACCCCACGTCTTATGCTTTTATAAAAGACGATACTCTTTGCATTCCAACGGTATTCTGTTCGTATGGCGGAGAGGTTCTTGATAAGAAAACGCCTTTGCTTCGTTCGATGGAGGCTCTTAATAGACAGGTTTTGCGTATAACAAAGCTTTTCGGAATGGACGATGTTGTCCGCGCTTTCCCGACTGTTGGGGCAGAACAGGAATACTTCCTTGTTGACGAAGAACTGTATAAAAAGAGAAAAGACCTTGTGTTTACCGGAAGGACACTTCTCGGGGCAAGCGCTCCCAAGGGGCAGGAAATGGGCGACCATTATTTCGGGACCATAAAACCCAGGGTTGCCGCATTTATGCGTGATCTCGACGTTGAGCTTTGGAAACTCGGTATTTACGCCAAGACAGAGCATAACGAGGGTGCGCCCGCGCAGCACGAGCTTGCTCCTTTGTTTGAAGATGCGAATACCGCGACCGACCATAACCAGCTCACAATGGAAATGATGAAAAAGGTTGCAAAAAGGCACGGCTTGGCTTGCCTGCTTCATGAAAAGCCTTTTTACGGCGTAAACGGAAGCGGTAAACATAACAACTGGTCTATTTCTACCAATACCGGACTTAATCTCTTTGATCCCGGAAAGAATCCGTATAATAATTTGATATTCCTCGTGTTCTTTACCGCGGTCATAAAAGCGGTTGACGAGTATCAGGATCTTTTGAGACTGACGACTGCGAGCGCCGGAAACGAGTGCCGTCTCGGCGGTCACGAAGCTCCTCCCGCGATCATATCGATGTGTCTCGGAGACGATCTCTTTGAGGTTCTCGAAGCTATCGAAAAGGGAGAACACTACGATTCGAAGGATAACGGCAAGATGGACGTGGGTGTAAAAGCCGTTCCCAATTTGCCTAAAGACGGAACCGACAGAAACAGAACGTCGCCTTTTGCGTTTACCGGAAATAAATTTGAGTTTCGTATGCCCGGCTCCGCGCTGTCGATCGCAGACCCCAACACTGCACTCAATACAAGTGTTGCGGAAGCGTTGTGTCAGTTTGCCGACAGGCTTGAAAAGGCTGATGATTTTGAAAAAGAAGTCAGAAAGCTTCTCAAAGAATCGGTTGCAAAGCATAAGCGTATATTGTTTAACGGAAACAACTATTCGAAAGAATGGGTTGAAGAGGCGGAAAGAAGAGGCTTGCTTAATTTGAAGAGCACCGCTGACGCGATCGGATACTACGTTGCAGAGAAAAATATCGCTTTGTTTGAAAAACATAATATATTTAAAAGAAGCGAGATATTCTCGCGCTGCGAAATAGAGTATGACAACTACTGTAAGATAAAGCATATTGAAGCTTTGATCATGGTTGAAATGACAAAGAAGGAGATCATCCCTGCTGTTTCCGCTGAATTGTCCAAGTTTGCTTCATCGGCTGAGTTGATCAAATCTGTTGGAGGTAATGCCGCCGTCGAAGTTGAAGTTATCAAGAATATGTCTTCCCTTAACGTACAACTGTATAAGAAGACGGAAGTTCTTGAAAAGGCAATGTCAAAATGTGATAAGCTCGGAACGAATAAAGAAAAGGCCGAGTATTACCGTGACTGCGTGATTCCTGCGATGGATGAGGTGAGAAAAACCTCTGATGAACTCGAAAGGATTTCTCCCGAAGAGTGTTGGCCGATTCCTACGTATGCAGAACTATTATTTAACGTTTGATGTCAAAAACAGAGCAAATAGCCTATTTGTGTTGTAAATATCACAAAAACCTTCTTTTTGTCAATGTTGCTTTTTGGTGTATTTTTAACAAAAGAAAAAAATAATAAAAAAAATTCCAAAAAGATATTGACAATGGGGAAAAGAGGTGATATAATGGTCAAGCTGTCGCCGAGAAGGGGACGGCGAGATGGTCCTTGAAAATTGAACAACGAGAGAAAGTACAAAGCACAAAGTATGG
>JAZNOI010000121.1:0-10764 GCA_045580755.1 Eubacteriales bacterium
ATTTTGAATATTCTGTATATCATCAAATGGAATTACGCTTAATTTATGCGTTTCTCTGACGTGCAGCCTCGCAAAGCACTACCGCCGCAGCTGCCGCAACGTTAAACGAATTCACTCTGCCGTACATCGGAATCGAGAGAATAAAATCACACTTATCAAGCAACAGCTTGGATACTCCGTTCCCCTCGCTGCCCAACACTATCGCCGCCGCACAAGTGAGATCCTGCTCATAAAACTTGGCTCCGCCCGCCTCTGCCGCAAAAATCCAAAGCCCTTTGTCCTTCAGCTCTTCAACGGTCATCGCAAGGTTCGTAACTCTCGCGATCATCATGTGCTCCATAGCTCCCGCCGATGCCTTTGATACGACCTGCGTCAGCATGGCACCCTTTCTTTTCGGAATTATAACTCCGTGAGCACCCGAGCACTCCGCCGCTCTTATCAAAGCTCCGAGATTGTGCGGATCCTCGATCTTATCGGCTATTACTATAAGCGGTTTTTCGCCTCTTTCAGCCGCATAAGCCAGTATATCGTCTATCGAACTGTATTCTTTTTCAGATGCAAACGCCGCTATTCCCTGGTGGTTTATACCGCCCGAAATGTGATCAAGCTTAGCCTTCTCACACTCTACAACGGGGATCGAACGGCTTCTCGCCTCAGCGATCAGACTCGTTATAGAGCCCGTTCTTTCACCCTTTTGTACGAATATTTTATCTATATCTCTGCCCGAAGCAAGAAGCTCTCTTACAGAGTTTCTGCCGGCAGTTACGTTTGCCGAATCTTCATAACGGTCTTCCGCTTTTTCACGGTAAAACCTTTTATTGTCCTTCATCTGCAAAATGCTCCGCATACATAAAAATATTATTATCCTAATTATACATATATCATTATAACACAAAAATTATCATTTGTATATATTTTTTTATATTTTTTTATAACCTTTTGTCTTTTTTTCGAAATATACGAAAAAAAGCAAAAAGCTACACATAAAGTGTAGCTTTCATCTGACATATAAATCTATTTATGTAATTTAAATCGACTTACTGCTGATCCTTCATAGCTGCAAAGCATTCGCTGCAGTATACGGGTCTGTCATTGCTGGGCTGGAAAGGAACTTTAGCTTCTTTTCCGCAGTTTGCACATGTTGTTGTGAACATTTCTCTGTTAGCCTTTGTAGCCTGCTTTCTTGCGTCACGGCAGGGCTTGCATCTCTGGGGCTCGTTCTGGAAGCCTCTCTCTGCATAGAATTCCTGTTCACCTGCGGTGAAAACGAATTCCTGTCCACAGTCTTTGCAAACTAATTTCTTGTCTTCGTACATTGTTTTTCCCTCGCTTTAATTTGGATAAATATTATATGTATTCCCCTTTTTCGGGGTCAATACTCTAAATAATTCTTTTCAGTTTCTTCTTCATTCTGTACAGCGCGTTATCGACACTTTTCGGCGATATGCCGAGTATGTCGGCGATCTCGTCGTAACTCATTTTTTGCACGTACAGTCTTAGAACCGATAATTCAAGTTTGCTCAAAACTCCGCTTATGCGTTCTTCAAGCAGATCGTAGTTCTCTTTTTCGAGAAACCTATAGCTCTGTTCAACGTATCCGCCCCGTTCGGCCTTTCCCTCTTTCTTTTTCTTGGATGCCGTGCGCAACAGAGATATAAGTTTATTTCTCACGCACACCTTCGCATAAAGTCCGAAAGTAACGTCTCCGTCTTTATATGAACAAACGGCGGAATAAAACGCCATCGTCGCTTCCTGAACAAAGTCTTCTTCGCTATACAGTTCGTTTGCGCACCTTTTCGAGTAACTCTTTGCCATACTCTCGATCAACGGCTTATACCTGGCAGCCAGATCGGAAAATGCCCCTTCGTCACCTTCTCGCGCAAGAGTTATCAGTGATATCAAATCAGCTTCCACCAATTACTCCAATCCCTATGATATGTATTGACATTATACCACTTATAAATAAATTGTCAATAGTTTTTTCACAAAATTATTTCAAATAGTATAAATATTTAGTGAAAATTGTACAAATTTTGACGATTTTTGTCGGTATTGTTTAGTCCAGCAAATAATTCGCTTCTCCTGCAAGGAGGGCAAGAATCCCCTTGTAAATAAACTCCGGGCGCGAGTCAAAATTATACATCGTCCTATCGAGTTGTTTCGGATTGTCTATCGTCACTCTGAGATCAAGAAGATCACCGCTCTTGTCTTTAATAGAGCACTTGAACTCGTATTTTCCGTGAGGAAGCTGAGAAACCTCAGACGTTATCTTGGTTCCGCGTTTTTTAAACGAAAGCAAGCGTAACGCGCTCTTCAGAGCTTTTTCTTTTATACTGGACAAAAGCTTGCCGTTAAGTGTTTCGGCAACGTGCTTTCCCTTTTCTGTAATGCTCACCGTCTCAACGTCGTTTTCTTCGGTCTTCGTCAAATTACCCGTCGCCAGCAATTCGTCGTAAGCCTCTATAAAATCAAACGAAGTTATTATACTGTCCTGCACCGAAATGTCGTGCAATACACCGTATTCCAAAGGATAGCCAATACTGTTCATCAAATACAGTATAAACACCTTTACGTCGTCTCTGTCTGTCAGCATACTCTTTCTCCTTATTATTTAAAAACAACAAACAGCCGAAAGCTTATCTGCTCCCGGCTGTTATTGTATTTGTCAGAAATTACCCATTTCCTTTTCTTCGTCTCTCTTAGCCTCTACGTTAGTATAAAGCTCATACTTGTTAAGCTTTGCCTTTGTAAATATGGGGCATCCGTAGAAGTCAAACAAGACGCCGGACAACTCTTTGTTTGAAATATAAGCATTCTTCAAAGTTACAAGAGGAGCAACAGGCATATCCTGCATAAGTATCTTTTCTGCCTTATGGAGTTCTTCCGCCATCTTAGCTCTGTCGTTCTTGAGGCTGAATGCCTTGTCGATTGCCGCATTGTATTCCTTGCTGTTGTATCCGGTTACGTGGGGTTTGAGCTCCCAACCGCCGCCTTCTTCATCGGAAAGATCAAGAGCCGTACCGGAGTAACCCAATGCAAAGCCCGAAAGAGTTGCAAAAGCATCAGACGAGAACATCTGAAGGTCAACCGCCATTACATCAAAGTCACCTGTCAAAAGAGCATCGCTGTAAAGGTCTTTGTATACTTCATATTCGGTTTCTTCGGTCAAATATTTTTCTGCGCTGAGCTTTTTAATGGTTACGTTGAATCCAAGTCCTTCCCAAACGCTCTTTGCATACTCGGCAATAGCTATATCAACTGCCGTATCTCTAACGGTGAGGGTAAATTTGCCCTTCGTTACGCCTGCTTCTTTGAGGAGTTTGTTTGCTCCGTTTACGTCTGCATCGCTCTTAATAAGGCTTCCGCCGACTTCTCTGAAGCTGTCTTTATTGCTTGTATTAAATACGCCGTTTGTGATAAGTCCTTCAGCGGGATCAGCGAACACTACGATCTCGGCAATCTTCTTTCTGCTGAGAGCCATGGAAAGTGCACGTCTTACTCGTGCATCCTTGAACAGATCGTTCGTCGTATTGAAGTAGTAGGAATGAACACTCTGGAGATCTTCGACCTTCGCGTCGTTAACCTTATTCTTTCTTTCGGAAAGAGCGATCTCAGAGTTAAACATCACCTCTTCGGACTTGAGCTGCTGTTCGGGTGTCTGGCTGAGGTCGATGTATATTCTGTAGGGTGTAACGGACTTCATCTTAGCATCCGAGTCGGGATTGCGGTAGTAGTATGCGTTACGCTGAAGCGCCATCTTGTCGCCGGGGGTAAACGAGCTTACCGTGAAAGGACCGTTCGTTACGATAACCGCAACGTTCGTGGACCAGTCTTTTTCTCTGGAAAGAATATCCTCGCGAAGCGGAACGAGCAAGGGCGAGCAAAGATTTTCAAGAAATACATCGTAGTTGATGGGTTTGTCAAAATAGATCTCGAGAATCTTCGAGTCAACCGCATAAAGACCTACGTCATCGGGAGACGCATCGCCGTTCTTATAATTTCTTGCATTCTTTATATCGTAAAGCATGGGTGCAATGCTGCAGGTGAACTCGGGATCGAGTATTCTCTTCCATGCAAAAATGATATCATCAACTGATACGGCTCTTCCGTCGCTCCAAGCTGTATCTTTAATGGTGATCACCATTTTATACTCGTTGTTCTCTTTGTCTTCTTCTATCTTATAATCCTTACAAAGAGCCTTTTCGACCTTGTTGTTTCTGTCAAGGCGGAAGAGACCTTCGTAAATCATACCCATGATCTTAGTAGCCGAGTCATCGGTGTACGAATAAATAGGGTCGAAATTATAAATATCCGACGTCATATAAGCGCGGATAATTGCGCCCTCTTCTTCTTTGTTTCCGCAGCTTGTAAAGAGCGGAACGAGCATAATAAGGCACAATACGAATGCCAATATTTTTTTCATTAGGTGAGCCCCCTCATAAAAAATGAAATTCAATATTTTTTAATAGTTTTATAGCGCAACAACGCGCAAAAAGGCGCATTACGCACCGTATAATTTTAACATATTATCGCACTTTTAGCAATGGTATTCGGCGCCTTTTTTTGCTTTTTAGATACTTGCACAATTGAACACCGTCTTTTTGGCTATTTCGCACAACAATATTATATTATTTTATATTATATATCATTAGGCTAAAACTTTCAAGAGAATTCAAAATAGTTTTATAAATTTTTTCAATTTGTACCAATTTGCAATTATTGCGCATTATTTTCGCGCACGGGCAAATACTTTTTAAAAAAAGAGAAAGGTAAAACAAGCTTATGTTTCATGAACAATACATTCGAACCGACCTAGCCGCCGAATGTCCCGCGATCGAAAAAAACACAGCCTTGGAAGGTGTATCGGTCAAAAACGAAAAAGACGGTTTTTGCTGTGTTACGACCATAGACGTTACGACCCAAGAAGGCGCGGACATTCTGGAAAAAAGCATAGGAAGATACGTTACGGTCCAATTCGGGAATGTCGTAAATTATAACGATAATGAGCTTTCACAAATATCAAAAGTGCTTACAAAACAGCTTATTTCACTCTCAAAAAGTGTGTCAGGCATCGAATCTCCCGAAAAAGTACTGGTTATAGGCCTCGGAAATCAATACATCACCCCCGACGCCATAGGACCGCTCACAATAAAAGGCATTACGGTTACGAGACACCTTCAAACTGAAAACCAAGAGCTGTTTGATATGCTAAAAATGCAATCTATCTCGGCGTTTTCTCCCGGCGTCGTAGGTCAGACAGGCATCGAAACCTACGACCTGATAAAAAGCGCTGTCGACAAAGTACAGCCCGACATGTTGGTCGTGATCGACGCATTGGCATCAAAAAGCACCGACCGACTTGCAAGCACAGTCCAAATATGTGATACGGGCATATCACCCGGCTCGGGCATCGGAAACAAACGCTCTGCCATAAACAGCTCAACGATGGACGTTCCTGTCATTGCAATAGGAGCTCCGACGATGGTCAATTCATCCACCCTCGTTTACGATGCTCTCGAAAAAGCGGGGATAACGGATCTCAGCGAGAACCTCGTTGAAGTATTGGAAAACGGAAAAAGCTTTTTCGTTACCCTAAACGACAGCGACCTGGTAGTCTCAACGCTTTCAGACGTAATATCAAACGCCATAAATCTGTGGCTTTTCAAAAACAACTCTTGAACAAAACAATCATACTAAAGCACTTTTACAAATATAATTTAACGTATTAAAAACATATTTTATCATCTTAAAGTTATATTGGAGGACGTGCGATAGACAATGATTAAAATCAACTACAAGACCGTTAAAATGATTGCAAAAATTACACTTTCCGTTATTCTTTTTGCGGGATCATTGCTCGTTTTCGGGGTAAATATCGCCTCGATTTCCCATAAAAATGTCATCAAAGCCATAGTTGCCGAAGGAAGCGGCATAAAGCAGACTGTTACAACGACTCGAACGAACAAAAATAATTTGCCCGCCCACAAAAACTCATATTATATGGTCCGAAACAACGCCTATACCCCATATCTTTTTACGCTCTCATTTGCGTCTACTCTTCCAAAAGACAACGGACAAGATCCCGAGACCGATATTACTCCTCCCCCGATAGGCTATCCCGTCGTCAGCCTGGATATGAGCGGTAATCAGTCAAAAAACAACCTGTTGTCCAAAAACGACAGCAAGTACACCCCAGACGTAAACGCCTTGGCAAAAAAAGAATATCCCCTAAAGTACAGCATACCCACAAGTACGGGCGGGGCAACCCCTCCGCTCGTATTGATCGTACATACTCACGGTACGGAGTGTTATCTTCCCGAAGGATATACAACATATGACGATAGCACGCCGACTCGTACAAACGACGTAAAAAACAACGTTGTGTCAGTCGGAAAAGTCTTTGCAGATATTTTAAACGAAAACGGAATAGCAACCATCCACTGCGAAACTATGTTTGACGAACAAAGCTATTCGCAAAGCTACGATCTCTCCGAAAAAGCAGTCGTCGAATACATAAAACAATATCCGTCAATACGCTACGTATTTGACATCCACAGAGATTCCGTAATGGGTGAAAATAAAGAAAAAATCAAATCCCGTGCAACTATAAACGATTCTCCGTGTGCACAAGCAATGTTCGTAGTAGGCACTGATTCATCCGGCGCATATCATCCGGACTGGATGAATAATCTCACTATCGCATCCATATTTCAAGCTGCCCTCGTAGAAAAATATCCCTCGTTAATGAGACCAATCAACATACGATCTGCAAGCTTCAACGCAGAGCACGCTCCGGGATCTATACTGATCGAAATAGGCACTTGCGGAAACACACTTTCGGAGGCGCAAACGTGCGCCGGCCTGGTGGCAGACACGATAGCAAACGTCATAAAAACCGATGGGGGAACATAAAGCAAAAACGCTGCCGCGTTTTTTAAAAAAGCACAAACAGTCAAGGCTTCGCCCCGAACCCCACAAGAGACGCGCTTTTGTAAAAGCGCCCTCTTGACTCCAACCAAAACTTTTAATATTTAATAATCTTCATCCGTAGGGGGCGACGTCAAAAGGCGCCCCGCTTTTATAAACGATTTAACAAAGAAAATACAAAAAAGGGTATGCTTTTTCGCATACCCTAATTTTTTTATTTAACCTATGTTCGCAGCACCGATAATTCCGGCATCATTTTTGAGTTCGGCAATCTTGAGCTCTGTCTTTACAACCGCCGCACTCGTAAACTGAAGCTTCTCAACAAGCTCGCGAAGGGGTGCCATGAGGTTCTCACCCTCGTTTGAAATACCGCCTCCTATTGCGATAACTTCAGGCTGGAATATATTGATTATGTTTACCAATCCGCAAGCAAGATAATCGGTGTATTCGGCACATACCGCACGCGCGGTCATATCGCCGAGAGCCGCCGCCTTGTACGCCGTTCTTCCGCTAACCTGATCGATATTGTTGTCAACCATTTTCCACATAAGTGAATTCTTGTTCGACATCATGTACTCTTTGGTCATTGTGATAAGTCCGGTAGCCGAGCTGTACGTTTCCCAACAGCCCTTTCTGCCGCAGGTACAGGGACGTCCGTTGTGCTCGATAACCATGTGTCCGAGCTCACCGCCGGCATAGTTAAATCCCGAATAGATCTTTCCGTCTATTATAACGCCGCCGCCGACACCGGTTCCGAGTGTTACCATAATAAACTTATCAACACCCTTTCCCGAACCGGCAATAGCTTCGCCCATTGCCGCCGCGTTTGCATCGTTTTCAACCTTGATACATCTGATCGGCAAATGCTCTTTCAGCTTTTTCACGATCGGGTAGTCGATCATATTGAGGTTAGTAGCACGGGTAACCACGCCGTTTACCGGATCAATTGCGCCCGGCGAGGCAATTCCTATCATCTCCACTCTGCAGAGAAGAAGTTCGGATTCGCCCAAAAGTCTGTTTATAAGGTCAGCCATATCCTTTACGATCTCATCGGGATCCCTTCCCGCCTTCGTAGGCACGCTTCCCTTTTTTATTATGTTGTTGTCGTTATCTACAATACCGATGGCAATATTCGTACCGCCGAGGTCAACACCTATTCTGTACATAAAAAACTTCTCTCCGATAATTATTCTTTTTTGAGAAGGTCGCGGATCTCGGTAAGAAGCTCTTCAGCCGTGGGCTTGGGAGGTTCTGCGGGAGCTGCCGCTTTTGCAGCCTCTTCTTCTGCCTTTTTCTTTGCTTCGATCTTTTCTCTGCTCTTCTGAATAGCGTATACGAAGAAGAATATCGAGAGCGCAATGATAAAGAAGTCGATTATCGTCTGGATAAAGTTACCGTAATTAAGCGTTGCGAGGCCTGCTGCCTGAGCGTCTGCAATAGTCTTAATGGAGTCAACGTCAACTCCCTCAACAGCGTTTGCCTTGTTCAAAATAACGAACAGTTCGCTGAAGTTCGCACCGCCGGTAATAAGGCTTATCAAAGGTGTAATAAGGTCGTTTACCAAAGAAGTAACGATCTTGCCGAATGCACCGCCGACAACTACGCCGACTGCCATGTCTACTACGTTGCCTTTAAATGCAAATTTTTTGAATTCTTTCCACATTTTAGTTTTCCCCTTTTTTATTATTTTTGTTTTATAATTTCATCGAAGCGATCTTTGTAAGCCGTTTCGAATAGAAAACGTAACCGTTCTTTTCTGCCCTTCATATACAAAAAAGCAAACAAAGACTCAAGTCCCGTCGCCCTTCTGTACTCAACTGCAGAAGCCGATTTCGGAGTATTTCCCTTAGTGTTTCTCCCCCTCTTGAAGAATGACATTTCTTCCTCGTCGAGAAGCTCGAGAATATTGTTCAACGCACAGCTCTGTTCGGTCGCCTTCACAAAAGCTCTTGCCATCACGTTTAGTCTGCCGACGTCGGTGATTCCGCTTTCGATCACCTTTTCACGAACCATGATCTCAAGTACGGCGTCTCCCAAATATGCCAAAGTTGCCCCGTTCAGTTCCTCAGGTACCAATTTCTTTCTCCTTAAATATTTATTCGTTTTATTATATCACACTTTTTCGTTTTCGACAATATTTATTTTAATTTTTTTGCAATTCTTTGACATTCTCATCAAATACTTGTATAATTGATCTGCAGGCAAAAAACATAATTTGTTTTGGGGTTAAAATATGGCATACATTGACGTTAAACAAGATCTTTGGTCATATCTGAAATCGACCAACAAGTCCATCGTTATGTACGGTATGGGAAACGGCGCCGACAAGATAATGGAGAGGTTCGAAAAGCTCGGCATAACCGTTTCCGATTTCTTTGCAAGCGACGGTTTTGTAAGAGGTCATTCTTTCCACGGAAAGACCGTACTTTCTTTCGGCGAGATCAAAGAAAAATATGAAGATTTTATTATTATTCTCTCTTTTGCATCGAGCCTCGACGACGTTCTCTCCGGGTTTTACGAACTGGACTCAAATTACGAAATGTACGCCCCCGACGTTCCTGTTACGGGCGAGGGCACTTTTGATATGGATTTTTACAAAAGAAACGAAGAAAAGTTCGACGCCGCAAGAGAAAAACTTGCCGACAGTCTTTCGAGAGATGTTTTTGACAACGTAATTAAATACAAGCTGACCGGAAAAATATCGTATCTTCGCGCAATAGAAACCGCCCCCGATGAAGCTTGGAAAAACATACTGTCGCCCGACAAATACGGGCTGTGCGTTGATGCCGGCGCATACAACGGAGATACAGCGCGCGAAATGCTCGAAAAATGCCCTAATATAAGCAAGATATATGCGCTCGAACCCGACAAACGCAACTTCAAAAAGCTTTCTCTTTATGCCGAAGAACATAAAAAAATATGCCCATGTAACGCCGCTGCTTGGAACGAAGACACGACCTTGATCTTTGACGCAAGCGGCAACAGAAATTCGAACACATTTTCGCTCAATACGAAAAAGACTGTCGAAGTTGAAGCAAAAAAAATCGACAGCATGACAGCCACAGCCGATTATATCAAATATGACGTCGAGGGTGCCGAAAGAAACGCCCTGCTCGGCAGTAAAGACACTATTGCAAACAGCTCGCCCGATCTTCTTGTTTCCGCATATCACAGAAACGAGGACCTGTTCGACCTGCCGTTGCTTATAAACGAACTTAACCCGAACTATAAACTCTATTTGCGGAAATTCAAATACGTTCCCGCTTGGGATCTGAATTTGTATGCTGTAAAATAAAAAAATAGGACACATTATAAGGATTTCCCAAAATGATGTGTCTTTTTTATTGCGTATACTTTGATTTCGTGATATTATAAAAATGGTGATGAAGATGGAAGAGAAAATCCCCGAAAGAAAACCGACGAGAATAAAGAATTACGATTACAGTTCTACCGGTGCATATTTCGTAACGATATGCACGCAAGACAGAAAGCAAATATTATCGGAAATTATACGTAAAAATAATGCCCCTGTAAGCGAAACAAACGATTACGCGGTAGGGGAGGGGTTTGCGCCTCCCGCATATTCGGTAAAATTGAAGCCTTGGGGAGAAATAGCAGAAGAACAGTTAAAAAATGTTTAAAAAAAGTATCAAAACGTTAAAATATAAGACTACGTTATAATGCCCGACCATATACACGTAATAATTATTTTTCACAAACAAGAGGGAGGAGCAACCCCCTCCCCTACCTTGATAGATGTAGTTTGTGGGTTTAAGTCATTGTGTGTGCGTAACTGTAAGCAAAAATACGGAATAGATAATCTTTTCCCACGTTCAT
>JAZNOI010000122.1:0-3858 GCA_045580755.1 Eubacteriales bacterium
AACAGTCAGGGCTTCGCCCCGAACCCCACAAGAGACGCGCTTTTGAAAAAGCGCCCTCTTGACTCCAGCCAAAACTTTTAATCGAACTATATTATCTTGTTCGTCCGCTCGGTAACAAAAAAGCCTCCCTTGTGTAAAGGGAGGTGGCACGGCTTGCCGTGACGGAGGGATTGTAAAAATACTCTCAAACAACCCCTCCCGCTGCGGCGGGATTGCTCAACAGCAAAAGCCTCTTTGGAACCACCCGCTTAGCGGGTGGTTTTCGGAAACCAATAAATAAAGAGAGTGTGTGAAAAAGCACACACTCTCTTGTTTTTAAATTATTTTCCTACGCAAAATCTGCCGAAAATATTGTGCACAACGTCCTCGGTAACCTTTCGTCCGTCGAGGTTTCCAAGCTCCGAAAGCGCAATTTCAAGCTCCATACCCGCGATATCTTGCGTAAATCCCTCGTTAAGCGAATCTACTGCCGCATTTATATGCGTCATCGCGTTACACACCGAGGCAAACTGTCTTGCGTTCGTAACCACGCAGGCAGACGAATATTCGATCTCGCCGTCGATATATATTTTCTCGATAAGCTCAACAAGCTCGGTTTTGCCCCTCTCTTCTTTTGCCGAAACGGAAATAACGTGCTCGGTTATATCGTTGAAATCCGACTTATCGAGGTCTTCCCCGATATCCGACTTATTCAAAACAACGATAACCGTCTTTCCTTCAAGCGATCTGAGCTGTTTTATAACCTCTTCGTCCTCGGCGTCAAGGCATTTCGAACCGTCAAACACCGCAAGAACGAGCTCGGCTTCTTCCATCTTTTTCAGCGCTCTTTTAACTCCGATTCCCTCGACCTCGTCGCCCGTATCTCTTATACCGGCGGTGTCGCACAGCCTGAGCAACACTTTTCCCGCCGACAAAGTCTCTTCCACGGTATCTCTCGTCGTACCCGCGATAGGCGTAACGATAGCGCGATCCTCGCCCAACAGCATATTCAAAACGGATGATTTTCCCGTATTCGGCTTGCCCACGATAACGGTATTAAGCCCCTCGCACACGGCACGACCCGTCTTATAAGTCTTTTTCAAGTTTTCGAGCTGTAAATTAATATCTATCAGCCCTTTTTTCATATCTTCAACCGAGATATCGGTCAGATCTTCATCGGGATAGTCGATATATGCGTAAATGCTGCTCACGATCGTCATAAGCGACGAATATATCTCGTTTACCTTCCTTGACAGTCTTCCGTCAGCCTGTGAAGCGGCGAGAACCACCTTCGACTCACTCTGCGCATCGATAAGGTCAATGACCGATTCTGCCTGAGAGAGTCCCATTTTACCCGACAAAAAAGCTCTTTGCGTAAACTCTCCGGGACCGGCCGGATGAGCACCCGCCAGAAACGTAGATTCGAGCACCATTTGCGAGAGAAGGATACCGCCGTGGCAGTGTATCTCCACTGAATTTTCGCCCGTATACGATCTCGGCGCCTTAAAATAAACCGCCATACCTCTGTCGATTATCTTGCCGTCCTTGTAAATATCCCCGTAAACGAGCGTATTCGGTGGATAATCGGTGAGCTTTTTGTTGCCGAAAGGAGTAAATATTTTTGACGTGATCTCGATAGCCTCATCGCCCGAAAGTCTGATTACGGCTATTCCCCCTTTTCCGAACGGGGTCGATATTGCTGAAACGGTACTCATACTCTACCCTTTCTGTGATCGTAATGTTGATTTATGCATTGTGTCTGAACTGGAGCTTATACAGATCGGAGTAAATGCCGTTTTGTTCGATAAGCTCGTTATGGTTGCCCTGCTCGACGATCTTTCCTTCTGAAATAACAGCGATCTCGTCGGCGTTTTTGATCGTAGAAAGCCTGTGAGCAACGACGATCGTCGTTCTTCCTTTACACAGCTCGTCCAACGCCTGCTGAATAAGTATTTCGGTCGTATTGTCGAGAGCGCTTGTCGCCTCGTCAAGAATAAGTATGGGCGGATTCTTCAAAAATACGCGGGCTATGCACAAACGTTGCTTCTGACCGCCCGAAAGTCTGACGCCCCTCTCGCCGATAACGGTGTCGTATCCGTCCTCGAGCGACATAATATAATCGTGAATATTTGCGCGCTTTGCCGCCTCGATCACCTCTTCTTCGGTCGCATCGAGTCTGCCGTAAAGGATATTATCCCTCATGCTCGCGTTAAACAAATAAATATCCTGCTGAACGATACCTATATTTTTTCGGAGCGATTCAAAAGTGAAATCTTTTATATCCCTGCCGTCGATAAGTATCTGCCCCTCGTCGATCTTGTAAAAATTAGGAATAAGGTGGCAAATGGTCGTCTTTCCGCCGCCGCTGGGGCCGACGAGCGCAAACGTCTTTCCCTTTTCTATTTCGAGGTCAATATTTTTCAAAACGTCTTTTTCTGTATCGTATCCGTAAGAAACGTTTTTGAATTCGATACGGCCTTCCACTTTCGAAACGTCAGTAGCCGTATCCGATTCTTCTTCGGGGGGCGTGTCCATTATTTCAACGAATCTTTCAAAGCCCGTAACGCCGTTCTGGAACTGTTCCATAAAGCGTATCAGGGTGTTTATCGGGCCTAAAAACAAGTTTATCGATACCACGAACGCTGAATAATCGGCAAAATTTATCTCTCCGTTATACAAAAACAGACCGCCGGCAATAAGTATCGCAACGTTAAAAATATCGGTTACAAAAGTCGTCATAGAGTGGAATTCGCCCATTGCCCGATACGCGTCGGCTCTTGCCGCCTGGAACTGATCGTTGCCCTGCTCGAACTTCTCTTTTTCTTTTTCGGCGTTTGTAAAAGCCTTTGTAACGCGGATTCCGGACACACTGCTCTCGACCGATGCGTTTATCACGCCTACGGCTTTACGGCTGTCCATAAAAGCCTTTCTCATCTTGTTTCTCGTCTTTATTGATACGAAAATGAGAAGGGGCACGCACAAGAAAATTATAAGAGAGAGCCACAAGTTGATAGATATCAGGTAAGCAAACGAGATAACCACGGATACGGTCGAAATAATAACGTTTTCGGGGCCGTGGTGGGCGAGCTCGCTCACGTCGTTAAGGTCGCTCGTCATACGTGTCATGATCTTGCCGGTTTCGTGATTGTCGTAAAAAGAGAACGGAAGCTTTTGCAGGTGAGCAAAAAGCTCGCTCCTCATCTGTGCCTGCATTCTGACGCCCATAATATGACCCTGGTACTGAATGAAGTAGTTCAGACCCATTCGGACTGCATACAAAACGAATAACGATGCGCCGAAAATAATGATCATTCGGTAGTTTTTGTTTGGTATCAGGTCGTTGAGCATCGTCCTCGTCACCATCGGGTACAAAATGCCGACGAGAGACACGAGCAAAGATGCCAACATGTCGAGAATAAATATTTTTTTGTGAGGTTTGTAATAAGATAAAAAGCGTTTGATCATAACTGTGCCACCCATATAATTGAATCTAAATCATTTTAAAAAAAATATGTGAATTTGGTATGAACATATCTTGTTTTTTGGCGTCTGAAAAAGCTTTTTTGCATACAATTTGTTTATTAAAAGCCTCGGAAGGCGTCACGGCTATGCCGTGACGGAGGGGTTTATTCATACGACTTCAACAAACATAATACCTTCGCTTGTAGGGGGCGGCGTCAAAAGGCGGTCCGCTTTTAAAAAAAACAAAAAACGCTTTCGCGTTTTTTAATGAGTACGAACAGTCAGGGCTTCGCCCCGAACCCCACAAGAGACGCGCTTTTGAAAAAGCGCCCTCTTGACTCCAGCCAAAACTTTTAATCGAACTATATTATCTTGTTCGTCCGCTCGGTAACAAAAAAGCCTCCCTTGTGTAAAGGG
>JAZNOI010000123.1:0-7113 GCA_045580755.1 Eubacteriales bacterium
GAGTACAAGAGACAGCTGCTTAATGTCTTGCAGATACTCTATATGTATAATCAGATCAAGAATAATCCGAACGGAGAATTCGTTCCGAGAACTTTTGTTTTCGGTGCAAAAGCTTCCGCCGGATACGATCTTGCAAAGCAGATCATAAGTCTTATTTCCGCTGTTTCAGAGCTCGTAAATAACGATCCCGTTATAAAGAATAGGATAAAAGTTGTATTCCTTGAGGATTACAGAGTATCGCTCGCAGAAAAGATCATTCCCGCGACCGAGATTTCCGAGCAGATATCCATTGCCGGAAAAGAAGCTTCCGGAACGGGTAATATGAAACTTATGATAAACGGTGCAGTTACGCTCGGAACGCTCGACGGAGCAAACGTTGAAATTTTTGAACAGGTCGGAAAAGAGAATATCTTCCTGTTCGGCATGAACGTTGATGAAGTAAAGGCTCTTTGGGCAAAGGGGTATAATCCTTCCGACTTCGTTGCACGCAATCCCGAGCTCAGACAGGTCATAAATATGCTCACATCCGGCGTACTCGGCAGAAGATTTGACGATATTGCTGCATCCCTTTTGTCGAACCGTTACGGCGTAGCTGACCAGTATATGGCGTTGGCTGATTTTGACGACTACGTGAGAGCACAGAAAGACGTATCCGAAAAATATAAAGATAAGTACGCCTTTATGAAGATGTCTTTGACAAACACCGCAAAAGCCGGCATATTCTCGGCAGACCGTTCCGTTCTCGAATATGCTGATAAGATCTGGAATTTGAAATAATGCGTATACTTTTTAACAGCAAGGATAAAAAATTTAAAACAAAATTCGGCACCCTTCGTGAAAACGAAGGGTGTACTGTGAATATACACATCCCAGAGGAGATACAGACAAAAGAGGTGTATCTTGTCTTCCAAAAAGAGAATGGAGAAATGTATTCTGCTTATACTATGTTTAAAACATCAGTTTACGACGAATACGGTGTGTATTCCTGCAGTTTTTCTTTTGCCGAAGCGGGATTGTTTTTCTATTATTTCAGAATCAAGACTGAAAACGAAGAATTCTCCCTCTTTAAGCAAGGGTATGATCAGACGAATATGGAAGAGGGCGAAATGTGGCAAATTTCATGCATTCCGACTTCTTTTGACGTGCCCGTTTTTTTTGCGGGAAAGATAATGTATCAGATTTTTCCCGATAGATTTTGTAAATATGGTGAATGTGATACTGTCGGAAAACTTGGACCCTTTTTCGTTCATAAAGATACTAAAGAATTACCCGTTTTTATGCCGGATGAAGAGGGGATCGTTCAAAATAATGACTTTTTCGGCGGCAATTTGCGCGGAATAACAAGTAAGCTCGACTACCTGAAGTCTTTGAACGTAGGTGTTATTTATCTGAACCCAATATTCAAGGCATACTCTAATCACAGATATGATACAGCAGATTATTTGAAGATAGACGAGCTTTTGGGAAACGAATCAGATTTTAAGAATCTATGTGATGAGGCACATTCAAGGGGGATGAAGATCATTCTTGACGGAGTTTTTTCACATACAGGGAGCAACAGCGTTTATTTTGATTCGGAAAATATTTTCGGAAACGGTGCTGTGTCAAATCCGGATTCGCCTTATAAAAGTTGGTTCGATTTTAAAAAATACCCCGATGACTATACGTCGTGGTGGGGTATAAAAACACTCCCGTGTGTTGACGAAAACAACGACTCGTACCGTGAGTATATTATCAGGAACGACGACAGTGTAATCGCTCATTGGCTAAAACTTGGAGCTGACGGCTTCAGGCTTGATGTTGCAGATGAACTGCCGGATTCGTTTATATCCGAGTTGCGCTGTCGTATGAAGCAGATCAAGCCGGACTCGTTTCTCATCGGAGAAGTGTGGGAAGATGCCTCAAACAAATCAAGCTACGGAGTTCGCAGAAAATATTTTACGGGCGGAGAACTTGATTGCGTAATGAATTATCCTTTTAGAAAGGCGATAATTGATTATGTGTTAGGTAATGATAACGGTTGTCTCTTCAGAGATACTGTTATGACTATCTGTGAGAATTACCCGAGAGACGTTTTGAACAGCCTTATGAATATTTTATCGACCCATGATACGGTCAGAATACTGACAGCCCTGGGGGTTGATAATGTTCCTTTAAATAAGTCAGACAGAGCTGTTTATAAAATGCACGAAGAGCTTAGGGAAAGTGCGCTTGATAAACTCCGTGTAGCAGCTTTCTTGCAGTTTATTCTGCCGGGGATGCCATGTATTTATTATGGTGATGAAATAGGCACGGAGGGCTTTGAAGATCCTTTTTGCAGAACATTTTTTGATTGGGGATCTGTCTGTAACAATACTTTGCTCGATTATTACAGAGAACTTGCTAAGATAAAGTCTGAGAAATTCGAGCTTATGATCGGTGAGACCAATGTTTCGGTTGTTGATAACGGTGTTGTCAAAATTGACAGAAGTACAGAAAACAGTATAGTGGAAGCTTATATCAATGTATCCGATAACGATTTTACAGTCTGTGGTATAAAGGATATAATTCTGTCACATAATGTTGATGAAATGCCCGATAAAATTGTCGTTAAAAACGGTGGATTTGTTTTAATTCACGATTGACAAAACGTTATTGTATATGTATAATTAAAGTACAGCTTTTACATAACTGACGGATGACGCGGGAATACCGCGGTGGAATGTGAAAGTAATAATATGCCGACCGTCTGGGCAAATCAGTTTATTGAAAAAGGCTGATTTGCCTTTTTTGGTTCGATTTCAGGAGGATTTTTATGGAACACATTAATTGGAATGGTTTTAACGGCAGCATATGGAAAGACGAAATAAACGTTCGCGATTTTATTCAGTCGAACTATAAAGAATACAAAGGTTCTGCAGAATTTTTGTCAGGTGCTACCGACAGAACAAACGCTTTGATGAAGAAACTGAACTCTCTTTTCTTGATTGAAAGACAGTTTGGGGGAGTTTTAGATATCGACACGTCTACGGTATCCTCGTTGACGAGCTTTTCTCCCGGTTATCTTGATAAAGAAAACGAGATAATTGTCGGATTACAGACAAACAGACCGCTCAAAAGAGGTGTAAACCCTTTTGGCGGAATGAGAATGGTTAAGCAGGCTTGTAATGCTTATGGTTATAAACTCAGCTCCAAAGTTGAAGAGGAGTTCAAGTTCAGAACGACTCATAACGAGGGTGTATACAGAGCTTATACGTCGGAAATGAGAAAGGCGCGTAAATCCCATGTTATAACAGGTCTTCCCGACGCATACGGAAGAGGTCGTATTATAGGTGATTACAGAAGGGTAGCCCTTTACGGTGTTGACAGACTTATTGAAGAAAAACAGAAAGATAAAGATGCTCTTGCCGAACAGGATCTTAATACTAATAACATCAGACTTTCGGAAGAGTTGTATCAGCAGATAGCATTTCTCGGTCTTTTGAAAGAAATGGCACAGATGTACGGGTATGACATTAGTCAGCCTGCATCAAATGCTAAAGAAGCAGTTCAGTGGACATATTTCGCATACCTTGCTGCTATAAAAGAGCAGAACGGTGCCGCTATGTCTCTCGGCCGCGTCAGTACGTTTTTTGACATTTATTTTGAAAGAGATATTGCTAACGGTATACTCGACGAGCAAGGTGCTCAGGAGATCTTTGACGATTTCGTAATGAAACTTCGTATGGCAAGACACCTCAGAACCCCCGAATACAATGAACTTTTCGGCGGAGATCCTATGTGGATCACCGAGGCTGTCGGCGGTATGGGAGAAGATGGAAGAACGCTTGTTACAAAGAGCTCATTCCGTATGCTTAATACGCTTTATACACTTGGGTCTTCACCCGAACCCAACTTAACTATACTTTGGTCGAACAGTCTGCCTATGAACTTCAAGAAGTTCTGTGCAAAAGTGTCTGCCGATACCGACTCGATACAGTATGAAAACGACGACGTTATGCGCCCGATCTACGGAGACGATTATGCGATCGCATGCTGTGTTTCGGCGATGAAGATAGGCAAACAGATGCAGTTCTTCGGCGCACGCTGCAATCTGGCGAAGCTCTTGCTTATTGCCCTCAACGGAGGATATGACGTCGAGAGCGGTATCCATATAGGACCTCAAATGCCCGTTATGGCCGTGGACAAGCTTGATATCGATGCTGTAAAAGAAAGATATGATATTTATTTGGAATGGCTTTCCGAGCTGTATGTAAAGACGATGAACGTTATCCACTATATGCACGATAAATATGCGTATGAAAAAATTCAAATGGCTTTACATGACACCCAGGTGGGTAGATTTATGGCGTTCGGAATTGCCGGTCTTTCGGTGGTTACTGACTCGCTCAGCGCGATCAAATTTGCAAACGTCAAGCCCATTCTTAACGAAGACGGCTTTATAGAAGAGTTTGATACACAGGGCGATTTTCCGAAATACGGAAACGATGATGACAGAGTTGATCTTATTGCAAAAGAACTGACTCATAGATTTATCACCGAGCTCCGCAAGACTCCTACGTACAGAAATGCAGAGCATACACTTTCCGTTCTCACTATTACTTCTAACGTAATGTACGGAAAAAATACGGGAGCAACGCCTGACGGACGCGGCAAAGGCATGCCTTTTGCCCCCGGTGCCAATCCCATGCACAACAGAGAGGAGAACGGTGCTTTGGCGTCACTTAACTCTGTTGCAAAGCTTTCCTACGACGACTGCAGAGACGGTATATCAAATACATTCTCGATAACTCCGCAGGCTCTCGGCAGAACCGATGACGAAAGAATAGATAATCTCGTATCCATACTTGACGGATATTTTGCAAAGAAGGCTCATCATATAAACATCAACGTTTTGAACAGAGAAACACTTATGAAAGCCTATGAAGACCCCGAAAGCTATCCCAACCTCACAATAAGAGTATCGGGCTACGCAGTTAATTTCAACAAACTGTCTCGTGAACAGCAAAGGGAAGTAATAAGCCGTACTTTCCACGAAGCATTATGATCACGGGTAAAATACACTCAATACAAACTCTCGGAACGCTTGACGGTCCGGGAGTGCGTTTTGTTGTCTTTATGCAGGGATGTAACCTTCGATGTCATTGTTGTCATAATCCCGACACTTGGTCGATAAACGACGGTAAACCGTATACTCCCGAGGAGATCGTAAAGAAAGCCGAGAGATTCAGGGAATATTTCGGAGAAAAAGGCGGTATTACACTTTCGGGCGGTGAGCCTCTTTTACAAAAAGAGTTTGCGCGCGAAGTTTTTTCGTTGTGCCGTAAAAAAAACATTAACACATGCCTCGATACTTCGGGAAATATACTTGACAAAAGCGTGGTCGAAGTGTTATCATTGTGCGACAGAGTTTTGCTTGATGTAAAATATACCGAAGACGATCTTTACAAAAAATATGTCGGCTGTTCTATCGATAATGTAATGAAGTTCCTTAGTAAACTTAACGATATGAAGATTCCAACGACCATAAGGCAGGTCGTTATTCCGACGGTTAATGACTATGAAGAAAATTTCATTAATCTTAAACGGATTGCAAAAACACACTCTTGCGTGGATAATATCGAGCTTTTGCCTTTCAGAAAGATCTGTATTACGAAATACGAATCTATGGGAATCAAGTTTCCATTTGCGAGCAAAGACGAACCCACTTATGAAGATATTGAAAAATACCGGACGCTATTGATATAGCGTCGGTTTTTATGAGAGGATTAATACATAAAAATGGCACATGTCAGATCACACAAGTTACATCATCATGAGATCCATTTCTCCGAGCTGATAGAAAAGATCGTTGATTTCTCAAAAAAGAATATTGTAATGGTAATAGCCTTTTTTGCAGCGTTGGCTACAACGATCGCAGTTCCGATTGATGCAGAGTATCTTGGATACTTTGATTTTAAGACGCTGACTTGTTTGTTTTGCGTTCTTGCGGTTGTTTGCGCGTTTAAGAATATCAGATTCTTCTATACGTTAGCAACAAGGATCGTTAAATGCTTTAAGACGGCTCGAGTTTCGATCATAGCACTTGTATATATTACTTTTATCGGCTCGATGCTGATAGCAAACGATATGGCCCTCCTGACGTTTTTGCCGCTCGGATATTTCGTGCTGTCTTCAACCGGTAAAAAACAGTATATGGCGTTTACTTTTATAATGCAGAATATAGCGGCAAATCTCGGCGGAATGCTCACTCCGTTCGGCAATCCTCAGAACCTTTATTTATACACCAAGTTCAACATTCCCAATCTTGAATTTATGGCAATTATGGCTCCGCCTTTTATCATTTCTATCGTTCTTATAACCGTTTGCTGTTTGTTTATAAAAAACGAGCCTTTGGAGATAGAAGATGAGCTGCCTAAACTTGATACAAAGAAAGTTGCGATCTACTCCGTATTGTTTGCACTCTCGATCGCGATAGTGTTCAGAGGTATACCTTATTGGATCGGACTGATAGTGATTCCGCTCGTTTTGATATTTATGGATAGGGAAGCACTTAAGATGGTCGACTATCCGTTGCTTCTTACATTCGTGTTTTTCTTTATCTTCTCGGGAAATATGTCCCGTATCGATGCTGTAAAAGACCTGTTTTCATATTTGCTTGAGAAGAACACGCTCGTAGTGAGTACTCTTTCCTGTCAGTTTATAAGTAACGTTCCGTCTGCTATCTTGCTTTCTCAATTCACGCAAAATTATAAAGAATTACTTGTCGGAGTAAATATTGGGGGTGCAGGAACCCTTATTGCTTCTTTAGCGAGTCTGATCACTTTCCGTGAGTATACCAAATACAATCCCCACAAGGCAAAGTCATATATAATTAAGTTTTCTTTGTTTAATTTTGGCTTTTTAGGGTTGCTTTTGTTGGTCGAAAGTTTTATATTATAGTTTAAAAATATAGAATAAGAAACAGTTCTGTCGACTCAAATGGGTTTAGACAGGCTGTTTTTTTAATTTTTTATACTTTTTGTACATTTACAGTTGTTTTGTCCAGTGCGATAAACGGGTGTTAGTGTGTGAAAAAAGGGGGGCTATTTTATATTATTTTTAACTCAAATAAACGTTTAAAGCAAGTATATA
>JAZNOI010000124.1:0-14394 GCA_045580755.1 Eubacteriales bacterium
TTCTATTTCAAAATTACTCTTTATAATCACCGATGCTTCTCAGGCCATCACAGGTGCCGAACTTAACAACATCAGCGATGAAGAATTCTTCAACACAATTCAGAACTACTCCGTATACGCAAGAGTACAGCCCGAACACAAGACAAGAATAGTTAAAGCATGGAAAGAAAAAGGCATGGTTACCGCAATGACCGGCGACGGTGTAAACGATGCTCCTTCGATCAAGAGTGCTGATATCGGTATCGGCATGGGCATCACGGGAACAGACGTTACAAAGAACGTTGCTGATATGATCCTTGCAGACGACAACTTTGCAACAATCGTTTCTGCAGTTGAAGAAGGAAGAAAGATCTACGATAATATTCGTAAAGCTATCCAGTTCCTCCTCTCATCCAACCTTTCCGAAGTATTCTCGGTGTTCTTCGCATCTATTTTCGGATTTACCATTCTTCAACCTATTCATATCCTTTGGATCAACCTTATTACAGACAGCCTTCCCGCCCTTGCACTCGGCATGGAAAAGGGCGAGAAAGATATCATGCAGAGAAAGCCCCGTGACTCCAAAGACGGCATTTTTGCAGGTGGATTGGGCATCGACCTTCTCTACCAGGGTGTTCTCGTATCAGCTCTTACGATCCTTGCATTTCTCATCGGTTTCAGACTCGAAAACGGAGTTTGGGGTGTAGGAGACAGTTCGCACGGCGTTACAATGGCGTTCCTTACTATGAGCATGGCTGAGATCTTCCACTCTATGAACATGCGTTCGCAGCGTGGCTCGATTTTCAGAATGAACACACACAACTGGTTCCTCTGGGGCGCTATGATCCTCGCGCTTGTTCTCACGACTTGCGTAATCGAGATCCAATTCCTCGCTGATCTGTTCAAGTTTACAACGATCGGTTGGGACGAATACGGCATCGCTCTCGGACTTGCATTCTCGATCATCCCGATCGTTGAAATCGTAAAGTTCTTCCAAAGAATGATAGCTAAATGCAAAAACAAATAACCCATAACAAAAGAGAGTGCGTGCAGAGCACACACTCTCTTTTTTTTAGTCTTTTAAACAATTTAGAAGCTCATTTTTCACGTTATTCACTTTTTCTTGAATAACCATATCGAGCAGCATATTTAAGACTTTTCCCACTTCTCTGTTCTTATAGCCGAGAGCTAAAATGTCATCACCGTTTACGTCGAGATGCTTTATACAGTAACATTCGTTGTTTGTCTTGATAGCACCGTATAAGCTTACAAGGGCATCAGCATTATCTCCCTCGCTCTTGATCAGCTCGACCGTATCACAGAAAGCTTGATCACCATACTCTTTAAGCACATTCTTCACTGACACTTTGTTTTGTTCAATTCCTTTACAGAAAAGCTTTTTCATTAACAAAACTCGATTATAAGTAACAGTATCTACCTTCAAACGTTTAAGGATAAGATCAGTTCCGTCGGTATGTAAAAACATTGAAGCAATTCGGATCGAGTGATCTTCGGGACATTTCTCAATATACTTCCCTCTTTTTTTACTCTCTTTTATACCAAAATACTTATCAAACACCATACCGAAATTATCAAAAACGTATCTAACGTTCTTCCCGCAGATAAGCTTTTTAAACTCGGCATAAATACGCTCAACAGAAATATTATTCAAAAGATCTACGTTTCTTAAAACAGCACCGGCAGTTTCTTTTTCGATACTAAAACCAAGAACCGAAGAAAATCTGAGCGCGCGTATTATTCGTAAACCGTCTTCCTTAAACCGAACGTCTGCTTTACCGACACAGCGAATCATACGATTATTTATGTCGTCCAGTCCATTATATGGATCAACGATCGATTTATTATATGCCATTGCATTGACCGTAAAATCACGGCGTGCCAGATCATCGGTGAGATTACTTGAAAACAATACTTTTTCCGGATGTCTGTTGTCGTTGTATTTACCGTCGATCCTATACGTTGTAATTTCAAACGGAACGTTGTTGATAATAACTGTCACAGTGCCGTGTTTTATACCCGTATCTAAGCATTTAAAGGCACCAAAAACAGATTTTACCTGTTCGGGCGTAGCATTTGTTGTAATATCGTAATCATTAAAAAAACGGCCTAATACGAAGTCTCTGACGCATCCGCCGACCAAATATGCTTCATATCCGTTTTTTTGCAAGGTGTCTAAAACAACTCTCGCTCCATCAGATACTTCAAACAACAAGCTCCCCCCTTTTGGATCTTCTTTTACGTTATTATAATATTTTTTATAATTGAAGTCAATACGTTAATTCTCGTTCATCCTTTTTTGTTAATTTGAAATAGGCACATAGTAACGACTCCGACTATCCCGCCGGATACGACCCCCAACGCAAAACCGACCATTTTGATACTCCTTTTCGCAAACAATAATCTTCGATATATTATTCGCGAAAAAACAAAGGATCATACAAAAAAGAGTATATATCCTATATATACTCTTTTTATTTTTTATTTTAGAAATCCGCCGATAATGTGTTCTTCGGCTTCTGCTTCGGTAAGTCCGAGAGACATAAGTTTCATAAGCTGTTCGCCCGCAATCTTTCCGATCGCCGCTTCATGAACAAGCATCGCATCAATCGAGTTTGCCTCGAGTGCGGGAACTGCAACAACCTTTGCATTGTCCATAATAATGGCATCACATTCGGTATGTCCGTTACAAGCGCAGTTACCAATGATCTTTGAATCAAATTTTTGATATGAATTATCCTTAGCAACCGATCGTGAAACGATATCTACCCCCGAACCGTCTCCTTTAAGTTCGGTTACATAGTCGCTTATAGCAGTTTGGTTACCATGTGTCATAAGTCTTTCTCTAACAACAAGTTTTGCGCCCGCCTTCAGTTCAGCAACAGTCTTTCTCACGGTAGAATCGACTCCCTTTATCTGAACCATTTCCATTTCAACGTTGCTGTTTTCGTCCTGATACACTTCAGTTCCGGGATTCATTATACGTTTTCCGTTTCCGTCACCGTCGCCGTAATGTTTTTCTACGTACTTAACTTTGGAATTTTTGCCGACATAAAATCTGTGAACACCGTTATGCTTTGAATCGTATTCTCCGCTGTTATGAATTCCGCATCCTGCAACGATCACAACATCGCAATCGTCTCCAATGTAAAAATCATTATATACCGTTTCATCTATTCCGGTTTCACTGATCACCACGGGAATATGAACGCTCTCATTTTTCGTTCCCGCCTTGATACGAATATCAATTCCCGCCTTATCTTCTTTTGTAATTATATCAATATTTGCGGTCGTGTTTCTCGCCGCAGTTTGTCCGTTTGCACGTATATTGTATGCACCGGAAGGGGTTGAATGCAGATCTGCAACTTCTGCCAATATTCTCTCTTGGATCTTATCAGACATTATTTCAAACCTCCTTCATTAAATTTACTGCAAAGCCCTCTTGCCGCAGTCTGCGCAAGGAGCTCGGGGAGAACTTCCTCTTTCTTGCCGTGTTTCTTGATCTTGCCGTCGGCAATCAAAACTATCTCATCAGCAATATTTAATATTCTTTCCTGGTGAGAAATTATAAGAATAGATCCCTTAATGTTACTCTGCATCTGCTCAAAGATCTTAATAAGATTTTGGAAGCTCCAGAGGTCGATTCCCGCTTCGGGCTCATCAAAAACAGAAAGCTTTGTTCCCCTTGCGAGAACGGTTGCTATCTCTATTCTTTTAAGCTCGCCGCCTGACAAGCTGCTGTTTATCTCCCTGTTTATATAATCTTTTGCACAAAGACCGACAGCAGAAAGATATTCGCAAGCTTCAGAGACCGTAAGATCTTTTTTTGCCGCAATTTTAAGCAAATCGAATACGTATATTCCCTTGAATCTCACGGGCTGCTGAAAAGCAAAGCTAACGCCGAGTTTTGCCCTCTCGGTTACACTCATATCTGTTATATCAACACCGTCAAAAATAATCTTTCCTGACGTAGGCTTCTCAATCCCCATTATGAGTTTTGCAAGCGTTGATTTACCGCCTCCGTTTGGGCCCGTTATTACAACAAATTTATTGTCCTCTATCGTAAAGCTGACATCCTTCACAATAGCTTTTTCTGCACTGTCCGTTTGCACCTCAAACGAAACGTTTTTTAATTCTAACATGATTCCTCCATATTGGTTATATGCCGATTTTATATACTAAAACTAATCGAAATAAATATGACTATGATTCGATAATTTTATTTTTCTTTGGTTTATACAATAAGTAATAAGCCGTTATCGTAATTGAACAAACAAGCCAACCGATAGGATACCCCATAGCTATGGGAATCAGATCTTTTGAAACAAAGTTATATACAAAGTATAAGTAGATCTGTCTGAATCCTACAAAACTCAAAAGCATTATTATCATCGGAGCCGTCGTGTTTCCCATTCCTCGTAAAGAAGCAGCAACTATCTGGTTTATACAAGTTAGTATGTAGAATGGCGAGAGAACGATCAAAAGCCGCGCTCCGTATTCTATAACGTTTGGTTCTTTCGAGAATATACCGACAAGCCATCTTGCTGAAAACATAACGCATACGATTACCAAAACGGTTATAAGCATTGCGGATATAATTGCAAAAAGTGTTCCTTTTCTTGCCCTTTTATGATTGCCTGTTCCCATATTCTGTCCGACAAACGTCGTAACGGCAAGTGCGATCGATTGCGGCGGCAAGAACATAAACATATCTATCTTGTTGTAGGTAGTCCACCCGGCAAGGATCTCGGTCTGGTTTCCGTTGACCTTGGCAATATACGACTGAACAAAAACGTTTGAAAAAGCCGTGAGTGCCATCTGCAGTCCTGCGGGAAACCCCACCAAAACGATCTTTTTAAGCATTGGCCATTCTATGCGAATTCTTTTTACAATAAGTTTAACACAGTTGGTGCTTTTTATGAGACAAATAACCGCTAAAGTAGCGGAAAAAAGCTGAGCAATAACGGTTGCAAGAGCAACACCGGCAACACCCATATTAAAAGCAAAAACAAACAAAAAGTCTAAAATAATATTTGTAACGGTCGAAACTACAAGAAATAGGAATGGTCTTCTCGAGTCGCCGACTGCCCTCATAATACCGGATGACATATTATAAATTACAAGTCCTAAAATTCCGGCAAAATAAATGTTTAAATATGCTTCTGCGTGAGGATAAACCGCACTTTCGTCGGCCTTAAGCATAAAATCGAGCAGCATAGGTGTCAATGCAATTCCAAGAAACGTGAGCACGACACCCATAATCAAAGTTGCTGCAACAGAAGTATGAACCGCCTCGCTAACCTTTTCTTTGTTCCCCGCACCGTAAAACTGAGATATAACAACGCTTGCTCCGCTGGATAAACCAACAAAAAAGCCGATAAGAATATTGATAACAGGCCCAACACTTCCGACAGCCGCATAAGCGTCGGTCATTCCCGTCATACTTATGACCCAGGCGTCAACAAGATTATACAGCTGTTGAAACAAATTTCCTACTAACAACGGAAAAGCAAACAGCAGAATCTTTTTCAGTATATTCCCCTGCGTCATATCGACGTCATTTTTCCTTCCAAATGCTCTTTTTGCCAAGACTGACATAAGATATTACCCTTCTTTAATCACCAATTATACTGCAGTCGTGTTTTTCTTAGGAAACATAAGCAACACGATCGCCGAAACAAAGCTCGACCCAACGGCAATTCCAAACGCCACCTGCACCGTCATACTTCCGTAATACTTAACCTGTGCCCAGTCAGTCAACGCCGCATGATACACCGTATAGTAAAGCGATCCTCCGGGTACGAGAGGTATGATCGAAGGTATATAAAACACAGTACGCGGTGTCTTCTGGATCCTCGAAAAAACTTCGGAATAGATCTGACAGAAAGCTGCCGAAATTACTGTTGAAATAAATACACCAAGATTCATAGCTTCAAAAATCAAGTATACTCCCCAACCGAGCATACCGCCTATTATTGCGGGAAGCAGTGTTCTTTTCGGAGAATTAAACATCATAGAAAAGCCGAGAGAGCCGACCAAAGCTGAAAGCAATTCAATAATAATTTCTTCCATAATCAACCTCCGAGCAAAATACTGATGGGTATCATAAATCCACCGGCAAGTGCACACGTCCATACCAAACACTCGGCAAATCTGACAACAGCTGATAGTGTGTCGCCGATCAGTATGTTCTTAACCGAAGTCGTCATCGCAACTCCCGGAACAAGTACCATTATATCACCAATAATAATTATATCGGCAGAAAGAACAGGACAATATTTCGCCACAAGACATATTGCAGATCCAACCAAAAGCGAAGTTATAAAATAATAAAACACTTTGTTGGGCATTCTCGGTGACAGAAAATCGGATATAAGGCATATAACTACTGCGAACAGCCCGGAAACAACAGCGTCAAGTAATGTTCCTTCAAAAAACACGGCAAAGCCTGCTGCGGCAAGAACAGAACCGACATAAGTGCTGAACTTGTTTATCTTATTTTCGTTTATTCTTGCTATCTCCCGTTTAAGATCTTCGGGAGATAACGTATTTTGACAGCATCTTCTGCTGAGTGCGTTAAGCTGATCGATCTTGACAAAGTTCGTCTGACCGCCCGCAAAAGTCCTTCTTTGCTGAGTAATTGTAATGCCGTCTTCAAACGTAAGCGTGAGAAATATTATCGAAGTCAAAGCAAAAATGTCAACCTTTTGAGCACCATACGCCTTTGCCATTCTTGTTAAAGTGTCCTCGACTCGCCCGATCTCCGCTCCCGCAAAAACCATAGATTCACCTACATCTAAAAAAACAGCAAGTAAATCGTTATAATAATCTCTCTTTTCAGGCACAAAATCACCGCCCATATAACAAATTATTCGTCGGGGTCATCAACCAACAGCAGATATGAAGTAACTGCATAAGCAACCTTGCCGTCATACTCAAGCATCGACCAGTTGGTTTTCTCGTTTATACCTATTCGCTTTAACTTTTCTCCATTTTTAAGCAAATACAGAATTTCGGACTCTTCAACGGACGGAGCCGTTCTGATATTGGTTTCGATTTTTGCAGTAACGTATTCGTCCACGCCGTAAAAACCGTTTCCGAGATCCTTTCCGACGTTCTCGGTTATATCTTCTTCTCTGATAAGATACGCCGAATCAGCATACACTTTTTGGCCGTTTATTTCAAGCATCGACCATCCGCTTGAACTGATGCCCACCCTCTTCACAAAAGTGCCGTTTTCAAGAACTACAACTATTTTTGATTTTAAAGACGGTCCTTCTCTCAAGTTCGTGTAGTACTTTGCAGTAACGTTTTCATCAGTCTTTTTATATAAATACGTACCGTCGGTTATATAGTCCTTGAAAACATCGGGTGTCGAATCAGGATTCTTTGGAGGAGACATCATTTTATTGAAATAACATACGACCAGATCAACGTCGGTGTTTATTCCGTCGATTCTTCCACTGTCGGTGAACTGCCAAGCATCAACTCTGCCGTCATATTCGGGTTTATCCTGTACGGGATATGTAATCTTTGAATAAATGGCAACCCATAACTTGTATTTTGACGCTATTCTCTCGGTTTCCCAGCATTCGGAATTTTGAAGGTCGTTGCGGGCGCCGTAGAACATCGCATCATAACCCGCTTCATTTATCATATCTAGATACTTAAGCGCGTAATCGGTTCTCTGCTTTGCTGTAACATTATACATACGGCTATTTTCACTCTTAAACCCTTCGCAGTCATATACGACCGGATAAGATATTCCGTACCCCTTGATATAATCAATTGTCCACTCGGCTTCTTCAATAACCTCTTCCTCACTTCTTGCAGTAGAAAAGAAATAAGCCCCGATCATTATGCCGTTTTTATATGCCTCTTGAATATTATATCCGGCATTCTCGTCTTCGCGTATAACACCGTCTTCGCCACGGCATCCAACCCTGATTATCGCAAATTGAATGCCTGTATCCTTCACCTTTTTCCAGTCGATCAAACCTTGCCACTTTGATACGTCGATCCCGTAACTTCTTCCCGGCAGTGTTGTCGCATCACCCGAATTTACAAACGTATCCACTTTAGGCTCGTCTTGATCGTCCGTCGTATCGTTAAAAGCGCCTACGTCCTTGTCTTGCACTTCCGCTCCGTCGTTTATAACTGAACCTACAAGCAATCCGCCAAAAAAAGCAAGAATAATAAGCAAAACAGAAACGGATACAGTGATTAAGTATTTTTTGTTCTCTTTTATGAAAGAGAACAAATTCTCTTTCGTGAAAAACTCTTTAAACTTCATTAATTCTCCGTAATAATATATTATATACTTATTCCTAATAATTATATAATATATTGTCGTTTTATGCAAGAGTTAGCACCAAAATATTCGCACAAATACACGTGCTTTTTTATTCAAAAATTAAGAGGATATGCAAGTATTAATTGCATATCCTCTTTTTTGATCACAATACTGCTATAGCTCTCGCGGGAGACTCGCCTGCCCTCTCGATCTTTAAGGGAAACACGGGCATATTTTCAGATATCGTGTGAGTTAGATCGATCATCATTTTATTTCTGTTCCGCATTTTCGCTGTAAGTCGAAGGAAGCATCTGTGCCGAATCGTTGAGAACTATCGTACTGTAAAGGAAAAGTACATCTTTGTTGTCAAACGAGGGGATCAAATTCATTTTGATAAAATTAGCCACATTATCCGGCGTGATATATCTTATATCAAGAACAGTTACGGTCTTATACCCCGAAGCAAGAAGGGGTACCATACTGCTTCCGAACGAGTCGCGAAAAACCACAAGCTCTTTATCGGTCTTGGCATTGGGATTTTCAATTATAACCACAGATTGATTAAAGCCCTCTAGGAATACTTCATAATAATCCTTCATTTCAGCCTTGTTATCTATGTTATAAAGGGTCGTCTCGTACGGTCTGCCGAGTTTATCGAAGCAAGTCACCTTACAACCCGCCAAAACATCGTTCGTAAGATAGAAAATGGGTTCTTTATCAACGTTTACCGTCTTATCGTAGAACGTTCCGCCGTACGACGGATCGAACTCGATCACCTTGTAATCCTCAACAAGCTCTGTTCCCATTTTTTCAGCCAAATACGCTGCAATATCGGTTATTTTCTCTTGGCGCCAATGGGTGTCGGTCTTGTAGTAATCCTCGATGGAAAGCATTCCCGAGATATCGATATATTCTGCAAAGCCGGCGTTGTTCTTTACATACGCAAGAGCTTCGTCGTAATCGATCGCAAGCATTCCGATCTTTTCGGCAAGAAATGCATTCTTGTCGGGGATAACTGCAATATAAACCTTTGTATTCTTATCTTTTACAAGATTGGGATCGTCACAAACAGACTGAAAAACGTTCAAAGCAGAATCAAAAGAATTCTTGTTCATAGGATAAAGCTTCTGTCCCATATACCCGTCAGTGATATAGTATCCGTTGCTTTCAAGTCTTCTGAAAAAATAGTGGTCTGATGCTGCCTTTATTGACATAAAGCTGTCACGGAGAGGAAAACGTTCGTTCGAATATTTTTGAAAATCCTTCATAAAGCCACCGTCTTTATCGCCCTTCATCAAGGTCTCAAAAGACAGTTCGGGAAAATCCGCAAGATTGTCACGCCGCTCCCTTTCGCTGTACTTAGATCCCGGGAAAAACCATGCAGCAAACGCGAATGCAAAAAGAAACAATCCGACTATAATTACTTGAATATAATCTTTTATACTCTTGTTCATGTTATTCCCTCCTTTAGAATCTAAAATACAAAAATGCGGTAAACGAGCTGTTTACGATATATGCAGTAACCAAAACCAACAAAGCGATCATAAATACGGGTTCTATGCAGTTTATAATTCTTTCTCCGACCTTGTTTTCTTTGATCTTGTTGATAAGGTTCTTCATAAGCGGTGTTGCGCCGATAAACGCGAAAATAAATATCATTCCGAAATGACGCAAATAGTAGATCGTTTCATCGGAAATAAGAGGAAGTCCTCCGGCTCCAAACAATGCCGCAACGTCTCCCATCGCAACCTGAATAGGAGTTCCGAGACTGGGATCAAAGTTTGATGCGTTAAACAGAATAAAGCTTATCATAACGGCAAAGCATACGTAAATACGGGAGATCACTCTCGATTTTTCAAGCAGCTTCAAAAGTCCGAGTTTTTCTATTACAAGAAGCACCGCAAACATAAGTCCCCACAGAATGAACGTCCAGTCTGCGCCGTGCCAGAAACCTGTCAAGAACCATACCGTGAATATATTGAAGAACCAACGAAGCTTTTTAACACGATTACCGCCCATAGGAATATAGACGTAGTCTCTGAACCATGAACCGAGAGACATATGCCATCTGCGCCAGAATTCAGTTACACTCTTCGATATATAGGGGTAGTTAAAGTTTTCAAGGAAATCAAATCCGAAAATATGACCCAAGCCTATTGCCATATCACTGTATCCCGAAAAGTCAAAATACAGCTGCAACGAATATGCGATACCGTACATCCACGCAAGCAGTACGGATGACTCGTTCACGTTTCTGTATATATCGGAACAGAAGTATCCGAGAACGTCGGCAATAAGGATCTTTTTGCCCAAACCGACAAGAAACCTTCTTATACCGAGCGACACTTTTTCGATCGAGTGTTTTCTTGTTCTAAGCTGTAATTCTATATCTGTATATCTTACAATAGGACCGGCAATCAACTGCGGGAACATCGCTATATACGCAGCAAGGTTGATAAGATTATACTGTGCACGGGTCGTCTTTCTGTACACGTCGATAATATAGCTGACTATCTGGAAGGTGTAGAAGCTGATACCTATCGGAAGCGCTATTCTGAGAAGCGGCACCGAAAGCCCCGTCATAGCATTAAAGTTATCAATGAAAAAGTCAGTATATTTAAAGTAAATTAAAAAGCCAAGGTCAATACCAACTCCGGCAAGCATCGCGATCTTGGAATATACAGTGCCTGCTGTTTTTTCGACAGCAATACCGCTTATATAACCAACCAAGATCGAGACGAGCATCAACAGTAGATATATGGGTTCACCCCAGCCATAAAAAACAAGGCTCGACAAAAGCAGAACCGTGTTTTTTAAACACCGGGGTGCCATAAAATACAGTATCAGCACACAAGGGAGAAAGTAGTATAAAAAAGGTATACTGGAAAATAACATATCGGTCTCCTGTGTGAATCAATCAACAACTGTCTTTTTCAGTTATCAGCCAATACTTTCAACTGTGGGTTCAACAAAGCCGTATGCTTCTACAAGGTGTGTCTTAAATACTTCAATAATATCGCCAACACCGTATGCAACTACTACGTAGTCATCAGTTACCTCAGCAATAAGGAGCTTTTCGGGGAAACCGCATACCCACTGGTTGCCCTGGATAGCTTCTTTCATTGCTGTAACGAAAGCATCAGTCTTGCCTTCCTTAACCTTGTAAACAGCGCCTGTGAAGTTGTTTGTAACCATTGCGTGCATAATGGACGCAGCACTTTCAACCATATCAACAGCGTCATCCTTGCATACAAGAAGTGCAGCCAAAGAATCTTTGTCTTCGAGAGAAAATTCGCCGGGAGCAGCATTTACAGCGTGTGCAGGGTCGCCGCCCATAGCAAAGAACATTTCATCCTCAGCGTATTTTGCCCAAACAGCCTCAAGAATGTCTACGGGACCTTCAACGCCTTCGAGTTTTACTTCTTCGTTGTTGTTTTCGTTCTTAGCATCTTCTTTGCCGGGATCCTTGTCCGTGTTGTCTGTCTTTGCATCTCCGCAAGCTACGAGAGCGAAGATCATAAGTGTTGCGAGAATAAGTGCAATAAGTTTTTTCATTTGTTTTTCTCCTTTTGGATTATTTATTTTTATTTTTTATTTTATTTCAATAATTTCAATTTCATTTTCGGGTTCCGAATAAACCACTTTATATTCTTTACCATTCACTTTAATATACCCGTCTCTGTCAGAAACTATCCACCCGAGCTTTATCTCTCGTTCGGAAACGAAACCGGATTTAATCGCTTGTTTTTCGCCTACTTCATCTATCAAATAAAAACCTTCGCTGATCGAATCGATTTTTATTTTCGAACCGGATTTTAAATTAATTATACCTAAAATCTCATCCATAGAACGTGCGTCTGCCTCTGCGTATGCAGATGTTTTAGGCAACGATTCAACCGAAAAGTCAATTCTCGCATTTTGATTTACTGCAAACACAATGCCTACCATAAGAAAAACAAAGCATGCGGCTATCGACGAGATCGTTCTGATATTAAAAACAAACTTTTTCTTTTCCGTCTTTGACGTCGCACGCATGACCGCTTCTTTAAGCTCGGCAGGTGCCTTGATCTGTCGATAAGCTTCTATATCAAGCTTATTCATCATAAAAACTCTCCTTTGGGTAATTTGCTTTCACAAAATCTCTCGCTCTTGCAAGTCTCATTTTCACTGCCGACACCGATATCTCCAACACGTTAGATATCTCTTCAACCGAAAAACCTTCGAGATAGTGCAAAATAATAACGGTTTTAAATTTTTCGGGAAGGCTGTCAAGCATAGACTTAACAGAAGAAGCAAGGAAATTCTCGCTGTTATCGGGAATCTCGTCCGTCTCATCCAACGGCGTATATGCACGAACGTTTCTTTTCCTGAACAGATCAACACAACGGTTTATCGTCACACGGATAAACCAAGCCTTTTTGTGTTCCGAATCACTGAAATCTCGTTTTAAAGAAACGTATTTCACAAAAACGTCTTGAACAGCATCCATTGCGTCTTCTCTGTTTCCGAGATGAGAGAGTGCAAGTCGGTACAGCAAGTCGGAATATTCGTCATACGCTTTAGATATATCGATCGACGTATTGTTTGCCATACCCTACTCCCTTCATAAGTATAAACGCATCAAGTTACCCAAAAGTCACATGATCATCAAAAAATTATTTAATTTTTTTAAAGTTTCCGTAAGTTTCATTCACCGTTTCTGAGAATGAAAACGTGTTATCGAATTTTTTTAGCATATTTTTAAAATCAATGATCTGGTGATTATTTATAACGCATATCATAACCGTTTTATCATCATGACTGAAAGAGCCGATCGCATGTATCTGCGTCGCCGTATGCTTAAACGTCTTTGTTACCTCTTCGGCTATTTCATCCGGATGTGTCGTTACAATAGTAAATCTAGTCGCAGTCTTAGTACCCTTTATCATTCTGTCGCCTATATAGCTCGAAACAAAACAATACGTAATACAGAGACACACGGGATTGTAGTCAAGCACAAATCCGCCGTTTGAATTAGGAGCGGCATACACGAACAACGAAACTATTGCAACTACTCCGTTGAGTGCAAAATTGATCCAAAAGAAATTAAGCTCGGGTTTGATCTTGTTAATATACTTTGAAATAATATGAGTGCCGCCGGTAGACGAGTTTGTGCGGAAACATGCACCGTATACAAATCCGCTTATAATACCGCTCAAGATCGCAGAAAAAATCGCATCTTTGCCGTTCGTATGGTATTGTATCGAGTCAAGACCCAAATGCTGCAGATACAAAAATACAAACGAATACGTCAAACAAAAAACCAGAGATCTCTTGGCAAATTTCTTATTAATAAAGAAATAAGAAAAAATACAAAGAGGGATATTTATGATCAAGGACATAAAACCGATGCTGAACCCGGTCTTATACTGGATCATTGTCGAAATACCGTTCAGCCCCGCAGGAGCAAAGTTATTCTCGACTATAAACAACTGATAGTTAAAAGCAAGTAACACAGCAACCAAAAAAGTGCCGATATACGCCATAATATCATTAATTAATTCCTTTTTGTTTCTCATTCATAATCACCCAATCAAATCATCAAAAATACATTTAAACATACTTAATTTATTTTAGCAGATTTTCAGACAAAATGCAACAGTATTATAGCACTTTTAACACATCTTTTATCCAAAAACAAAAAGTCCGACAATAATATCGGACTTTTTTATGTACTAATATGCTTTTAACCCAACTTAAGCAGCAGCCTTAACAGCTGTGATGTGAGTATTAACGTTTTCGTACCAGTAAAGGAATCCTTCAACGTCGATTACATCGCCTGCCTTGAGTTCGCCGACTGCCTTGTAAACATCGGTGTCGGGACCTGTGAGGTATTTTTCTACGCAGAAGCTGTAAGAAGCGTCACCCTTCTTAAGTGTTACGTAAATGTCATCTCCGGGTTCGCCGTTCTTGTATTCGATCTTTTCAACGGTCATTCCCTTGAAAGATACGAATTCGTTCTGGTGCTTGATGAGATCTTCTGTGCCGAGGAGTTCTGTTGCGTCAAATGCTTCTGCAACGTACTTTTCACCCTCAACGAATTCAAACGTGCCGTCAACGATCTC
>JAZNOI010000125.1:0-1612 GCA_045580755.1 Eubacteriales bacterium
ACACGTCTCCCTTTTTTGCACTTCCGCGCAAACGAAATTTAATTCTGAAAACAGAATTGTATTCTTCCGCCGGAAGCTCTTTGTTAAATGCGTTTTTACCTCCCGTCGTATCAAGATACATAACGTTTATCTTCCCCGAGCTGTTACATTGTTCGGCATTATAGCTCCATTGAGGAAGCTTTCGACTAACGTCACCTTCCTCGTTACGAATAAACACGTTTCCCTCCTCGACGCTGATAAACTCCAAATACGACGGGTCAAAAGCGATACTTGCACTGAAAGCAGGATATACGGAATCGCCTAAAGAAGATATGTTTACGTCTATTAAGATTTCTTTAGTTTCGGAAAGACTTATCTTCGGAGGTGTTTCAACAATAAGCGTTGGGAAATCGTTCAGCTGTTCATCCTTTTTTGGAAAAAGAAGAAGGATTATCGGCAAAAGAAGCAACAGTACGGCAAACGCACCGATAAAAAGCCCTATTTTTGTTTTTTTATTCAACGGTCTTTTGCTCATAATTATTCTCCTTGTATAAAAGCCAAGGGGGAAGTCTTTTCTCCCCCCCTGACCTATGGCTTAATTTTTTGTAGTGAGAGTTGTTGCTTTTGCAACTATCGAATATTCATTTCCGTTTACGAAGGCTTCAACGATACCTAAAGCATCAAATGTATTGACCCTGCTGTCACCGTTTACGTTAAGTGCCAGAATTTCATCATCGGAAGGAGGCATATCGGTCTTGCGGAGCCAAGTATCAACTGCCGCAAGTGCATCCTGTGCATTGATAACACCGTCGCTGTTGGTATCACCGAACATTATTTCAGCGGCATTGTTTTCTTCAAAAGTAAAGTTTGCTTTGTCTGTAAACTTCATCATCTCAACCGACGTATCGACCAAGGCGATATATGCCGCAACCCCCGACCTATTTGAAATTTCAGAGCTGTACTTAAAACCGTATTTATTCGTGCCGTCGTTGTACGTAAGTGTCATAGGCTTTTTTATACCGGTCAGAGATACCATAACCGCTTTTTTCGAAGACGGAATCAGATCAATATCATCACCGGTATAAAGACATACCGCGCTGAAAGAAATACCCGCAACGACACTGACGCTTCCTTTCGCCGCCGAAGAATCAACAACAGTCATCGAGTCTTCATCCGTCGGATCGGAACTGCGTTTAAGCGATATACCTCCCAGGCTTATTTCAAGCTTGTCTCCCAAATTCACAGCTTCTGTGCGTAATGTAACGGTAAATACCGACAACGGAAAATTGTTGCCGCTAACGGTAATATCACTGTTGTTATTTGCGTCAAAGTAAACTATACGCAATTTCCCCGTATCTGCCTCAAGGTTATAATTTACCGTTCCGCCGCATAAAAGTTTATCTGCAGTTACGGTTACAACACCGATCCCCTTCGGAACGTTTAATACAAGATCAATAAGTTTATATCCCGCTTCATTATCCCACGTATCAAGATTGATCGCGGCATTGAACGTTCTGCCGATATCATCTGTGATGGCAGACGGAAGCCCGAGGGTAGCTTTCGGAATACCCGTATTGACAGACTCGCCGCCTTCAAAAGCAACGTCGCTGAAATCAAAAAGCGGAGCTTTACC
>JAZNOI010000126.1:0-7424 GCA_045580755.1 Eubacteriales bacterium
CCGAAGCCCTGATTATATGTGCTTCTTTAAAAAAAACGCGAAAGCGTTTTTGTCTTGTCGGGGAGAAACCATCTCATACGCGAACCCCCAAACCTCATTGCATTCGGTTCGGGGAACCCCTACACGCCGAAGTTTTCTCCCCGACACCCCACATCCTTGGCTGGCGAAGATATTATATTATTTGAAACCGTTTATATAAACGGGACGTCGAAGGCGCCGTCCCCTACGGATGAAGATTATTAAATTTTAAAAGTTTTGGTTGGAGTCAAGAGGGCGCTTTTACAAAAGCGCGCCTTTTGTGGGGTTCGGGGCGAAGCCCTGACTGTTTGTGCTCTTTAAAAAAACGAGGCAGCGTTTTTGTGTATTAATAAAAAAAAGACCCGATAGACTTTATGATGGTCTATCGGGTTTTTGTTATAATAATAAATTATTCTTCGTCGGGGGATTCCCAGTTGTGATAGATTTCCTGGACGTCGTCGTGATCTTCAAGATATTCGAGGAGTAGTCTCATTTTTTTGAGATCGTCTTCGTTGTCGAGAGTAACGTAGTTCGAGGGAATCTTATCTTTTTCAGCCGATTCGATCGCATATCCCTTTTCGGAGAGCGTCGTGTTTACAAAGTCGAGGTCTTCGGGAGTAGTGTAGATCTCGAAGATCTCACCTGCATCAACGAAGTCTTCTGCACCTGCTTCAAGTGCATCTTCCATAAGCTGATCTTCGTTTAAACCGTCTTTTTTTGCGATGATGATAACGCCTTTGTCTGCGAAAAGGTAGCTGACGCATCCGGTCTGGCCTAAGCTTGCGCCGTATTTGTCGAAGTAGTGTCTTACGTCGCCGCCCGTACGGTTACGGTTGTCGGTCAAGGCTCCTACGATAACTGCGACGCCCGAGGGACCGTAGCCTTCGTAAACGATCTCTTCGTAGTTTGCGCTGTCTGCGGCAGTTGCTTTTTTAATAATTCTGTCGATGTTGTCGTTAGGTACGTTGAGAGACTTTGCTTTTGCGATAAGGTCGCGGAGCTTGCTGTTGGAAACGGGATCGGGACCGCCTTCCTTAACGCATACGGTAATCTCTTTTCCTACCTTCGAAAAGACTTTTGCTTTTTGTGCGTCGGTCTTTTCTTTTTTATGCATAATATTTTTCCATTTTGAATGTCCTGACATAACTGCTATCTCCTTAAATCTTTATATCTTTTCTGTTTTTCTCATGCAGATAAGCGAGAACGCGTTTCCGAGAACGTGTTTTGTAGCTTCTGTGAGATCAAGTCTGAACAATTTTGCGTTTTCGTCATCTGCGCCGAGTATCTGGCAGTCGTGGTAGAAGCCGTTAAAAGCAGTGCAAACGTCGAGAATGTATCTTGTGATGACCGAGGGTTCGTATTCGTTAATTGCCTGAAGAACTTTTTCGGGGAAGAGAGAGATCGTTCTGAGGAGCGCTTTCTCTTTGTCGTTTATGGAATACTCGCCTTTTTTTGTTCTGTCAATGCCGTTTGCTTTTTCGAGAACGCTGCAGGTTCTTGCATAGGTGTACTGTGCGTAGGGGCCTGTGTTTCCGTCGAAGCAAAGAGCGTCTTCGAGCATAAAGTTTATATCTTTGATCCTGTTGTTTGACAAGTAGTAGAACACTATTGCGCCAACGCCGACAGCGGTCGCTTTTTCATCTCTGTTTTCGAGGTTGGGATTTTTCTCGTCCATGATTGCTTTGACCTTGTCGATCGCCGAAGCAAACAGGTCTTTAAGCAGAATGACGTTACCCGTTCTCGTTGCGAGCTTCTCGCCGTTGAGGCTGACTTTGCCGTAGGGAACGTGTACGAGGTTCTTTGCCCATCCGTAACCCATGAGCTCAACAACCTTGAACCACTGAGCAAAATGGAGAGACTGCCCTGCATCCGTAACGTAGATGACTTTTTCAAAATCATAGGTGTTCTTGCGGTACAGTGCAGCTGAAATATCTCTTGCAGGGTATAGGGACGAGCCGTCGCGTTTGAGAATAAGGCAAGGAGGCATTTTGTATTCCTCGAGATCAACCACCGATGCGCCGTCGTCGATCTTGAGGAGGTTTTTCTGTTTCATCTCCTCGATCACCGCGGGCATCTTGTCGCTGTAAAAGCTTTCTCCGCAATAGCTGTCAAACTCGATATCGAGCTGTTTATACGTCTTTTTGTATTCTTCGATGCTTATGTCGATAAACCACTTCCAGAGCTTCATATTCTCTTCGTCGAAGTGCTCGAGCTTTGTGAACTCGGCTCTTGCATCGTCGTTGAGCGCGGGATTTTCTTCGGCTTCTTTGTGGAATCTGACGTAAAGAGCAACGAGCTCGTCAATTCCTTTTTCTTCAATTACAGCCTTGTCACCCCAAAGTCTGTATGCAACGATAAGCTTTCCAAACTGCGTGCCCCAGTCTCCGAGATGGTTTACGCCTACGCATTTATAACCGGCAAACTCGTGGAGTTTTTTCAGCGAGTGACCGATAACGGTCGTGCCGAGGTGGCCGATGTGGAAAGGCTTTGCAACGTTGGGAGAGGAGTAGTCGAGTACGACTGTTTTTCCTTCACCAAAGTCGAACGAACCGTATTTTTCTCCTTTTTCCAGAACTGTGTTCAGTATCTGTTTGGAGAAATAGTCTTTTTTGATATATATGTTGAGGTACCCGTTGACCGTTTCGATCCTTTCGACGTATTCGTCTTTGATTTCGGATGCGATTTTTTCCGAGATCATAACGGGAGACATACGGAGCGATTTTGAGAGCTTGAAACAGGGTAGAGCAATATCTCCCATTTTGTCGTCGGGAGGATATTCGAGCATTTGTGCAATTTGTTCGTCATCAAGACCGTGGGCGGGGTTGATTCCGTCAAGAACGGCTTTCAGACCGACGGATAGACGTTTTTTGAACAGTAACATTTTATCCCTTTTGTCCTTTCTGTCGTTTTTGTATTTGTTTTCGTATAATTAAACAAAATAATCCATTTTAACTTATATATTATAACATACAACAAATTCCATTTCAAGTATAAAATAAAAAATGTTGTATTTTTTAGCAATGGGGGAGAAAATTATAAAATTCCCGAATTTGCAGTAATCGCTCGAAAGGTGTTGCAAAATGAAAAATAATGGTGTATAATTAATTGGATAGATATATAAAATGAAGAAAGGGGCGTTTTGTTTGGCAAGATTTATTGGAATAGATCTCGGAACCTCGTCTGTGCTTATATACGTAAAAGGCAAGGGAATAGTTCTCGATGAGCCGTCTGCCGTTGCTATCAACGACGAAACGGGCGAGATCGTGGAAATCGGCAAGGAAGCTTTGCTTATGCTGGGCAAAACACCGTCCGGTATATCCGTAATAAAACCGATGAGCGAGGGCGTTATAAGTAAATATGAAGTAACGCTGACTATGCTCCAGCAGTTTATAAAAAAAGCTACGTCCGTCTCGCAGATATTTAAGCCGATAATCGCCGTTTGCGTGCCGAGCGGAATAACCGACGTCGAGGAACGTGCGGTCAGAGATGCGACGACACAGATCGGAGCGAGATATACATATTTAATAGAAGAACCCCTTGCTGCCGCGATCGGAGCGGGACTTGATATTATGGGGCCCGATGCAAAAATGGTAGTTGATATAGGCGGCGGAACGACCGATATAGCTGTCGTGTCATACGGCAGGATCGCGTACTCCGAATCGATAAGGGTCGGCGGAGACAAGTTTGACGAGGCGATTACCCGTTACGTCAGAAGAAAACATAATTTGCTTATCGGAGAAAGGACTGCCGAAAGGGTGAAGTCCGAGATCGGAACGGTATGGCAGAGAGAAGAACCGCTGACGCTTGAGGTGAAGGGAAGAAGCCTTCTCGAAGGGCTGCCCAAGGCGATAAAACTGACTTCCTCGGAAATGGTGGGCGCTCTTGAAGAACCAATTACCGCTATCGTTGAGGCAATATGCTCCGTGATTGAAAAAGTGCCACCGGAGATGCTGAAGGATATAACCGGAAACGGCATCGTTATGACGGGCGGCGGAAGTATGCTTTTTGGAATAGACCACTTGATCGCGAACGTTACCGGCATAAAGACCAAGGTGGCGGAAAACGCCATTTCGTGCGTGGCGATCGGTACGGGAAAGGCTTTGGAGCGGTATTTGAAAGATCCCGAAAAAGCTATCAGTTTTACAAAACAAAAAAAGCACTACGACTTTGATTGAGCCATATTTTGGCAGCTTATGAATTGTTAAAAGATAAGTGCAGAATTTTACTTTTATGATTTGTGAGAAGTGTATGGTTTTTGGTGTAAAACTTTATGTAAAATGTTGAAGTTTTATAACAGAAAGTAAACAAAGTCGCTTTTGATATTGACAAAATCGGCGTTCGCTGATATAATATCCACGTAAAAATATTTTATAAGGAGATTGCTATGAAAAAATTATCTTTAGCAAGACTTTTGTCGCTCTTGCTCGTTGCTATTATGGCAGCTTCTGTTATGGTAGCATGCGGCGGTGGCGGTAACGCAGGCGGTGTGTCTAAAGAAGACTTCAGTGCGCTGGATGATAAAGTTAGCCATACCGAAGACAAACGTGATGACCTTCAGCAGATCGACTACAAGGGTTATCAGTTCAACTTCATTTGTCAGCCTTACAAGGAAAACAACGCTTATACGACTGACTACATGGTTCAGGAAGAAGAAACGACCGACGTTCTCCTCTCTGCAGTTAAGAAGAGAAACGATCACTTGTCTGCAAAGTACAACGTTAAGTTCGGTTCTATCGAATCCAACGACCTTACGACCGCTGTTCGTTCTCAGGTAATGGCAAACGTTACAGAGTTCGATATCATTATCGGTAGTGCAAGAAGACTTGCTACACTCGCAAAAGAAGGTCACCTTCTCGACCTCAAATCCGTTGAATTGTTCGATATGAGCAAGACATACTGGGATTCAAACGCTGCTGAGCAGCTTTTGATCGGCGAAAAGCTTTTCTTCACAAACTGTGACCTCAACGTTCAGGAATTGGCTTTCGTTGTTTACTTCAACAAGAAGCTCATCGAAGACAGAACCCTCACCAGCCCCTATGAATACATGGCAAACAATGAGTGGACCATCGACAACTGGGCAAACCTCGTTATGGCTTATGCTGACGACTTGAACGGTGACGGTGAATATACTGAAGAAGACAGATACGGTACTCTTTATGAGAACCACAACGGAAGAATGTTCCTCTTCGGAACAGGCGTTCGTGCAACAACAAACGATGAAACAGGCTATCCTAAGGTTACTTTGATGGATACAGACAAGACCGTTAAAGTATACGACAAGGTTAAGAAAGTATTTGCTTCTGCATCTACTTGGTCCATCGACGAAATGCCTTCCAGTGAAACACACGGTTTCCCGGATAAGTACGACTACGCTCGTTCTTTGTTCTGCAAAGACCACTACCTCTTCCACTATGAAGGAACAAACATCATCCACCAGTTCGCTGACATGGAAAGCGACTTCGGTATCGTTCCTTTCCCCAAGTATGATTCTGCTCAGGAAGGCTACTACTCAATGTATCCTTTCAACTGCGCAATGGTTGCACTCCCTGTAACCCTCAAGAAAGACGCAGCTGCTCTTGACAGAACAGCAAGAATCGTTGAAGATATGAACTACTACTCATCCATTTGGGTTGAGCCCGCTTGGTACGAAACACTTCTCCACAGAAGACATTCGAGAGACGATGAATCCGAAGCTAACCTTGACATAATCAAGGCAGGTCGTGTATACGACGTTGGTATGTACTACAACTTCGGTGATATCTGTGGTGCTATTCTCGATAAGGATGTTACAACTTCCAACATCTCTACCGCGTATGCAAGACTCAAGAAGTCTATCGAAGCTGATATTAAGCTCGCATACCGTGAACTTGAATTGAAGAACAAGTAATATCGATACATAAAAAACCTTCGCTTATGCGGAGGTTTTTTGTTGTATCCCGAAAACCACGCGATAGTCGCGTGGTTCGATAGAGGCATTGCCGATGAGCAGAAAAAATTAAAGATTACCGAAGAATGTACTTGTGTCAAAGGCTCCCTTTACACAAGGGAGGCTTAGTTTTAGTCCCGCTTGAGCGGGTTTCCGTAACAAATGCATGGCTGACAGGCCAATAAAAAGCGCTCTTGTGCGCCGCCGGTAGTGTTTAGGGCTATGCCCGAAAATGAAATACCACATATGCGGGTGGATATTAATTTGTATGTGAAAGTGGATAAGATCATTTTTAATTACCCGAAAAACAGAGGGGCTATCGCCTGCCGAAAACATATAATTGACATTGTATATCGAAAAGTGTATAATATACTTAGAAAATATACGGAGGTAATAATATGAATAAGAAATTATTATTGAGTGTGTTGGCGTTGCTGTTGCTTATTGTTGTTGCCGTTCCGTTGTTGGCGGCGTGTTCGGAGGTAAAACAGAAAGAATATAATGCCGATGATGATCCCAAAGAGAGTGTAACGAGTGAAAAAGAGGGAGAGGTGACAGAGCCCCCTGTTGATAATGATAACGTTGAAACCGATGATGTAGAGACTGAGGCGGCAACAGATGCTCCCGTTAATGAGCCTGAGCCTTTTGTTCCTTATATAGAAAGGATAGAAGATCCGATCTTTGCGATATACGCCGGTCCCGGATATGATCATGAATACGTGGGTATGGTCGGAGTAGTGGGCGCGTTTACAATAGTTGAAGAGAAAACGGATGCTTCGGGAAGTCTTTGGGGAAGGTTGAAATCCGGTGCAGGTTGGGTCGACTTGACGTACAACCGTGCTTTGAAGAATAAGAGTATTGACGTTCACTACAGCGAGGCGGGAGAGAAGATTGAGCGCATGATCGTTGTGGATGAGGGTGCGTATGTTTCTTTTCTGACTGTTGAGGCGAAAGTGGGCATAACGGTATCGCTTTATAAAATGGGATACGTTGGTTCTGTGGAAGAAAAAGTGTACTTAGAAAGTGCGACGTTGGATGCAGGCGAAAAGATCGGTGTACAATATGCGTTTACGGATACGGGCAGCTTGATCATCGAGGCGGCGAGATCAGACGGAGATAAACAGGTTTACGTGGTTTATCAAAGCGGCAAAGACGGAAGTCTTGTTTGTTCGTTACAAAAATAGAATAAATACAAAAAACCTCTCTTGGTTCAAGAGAGGTTTTTTTGTTGCCTAAGGTATAAACAAAAAATAGTCCGATTATAAGTTTTGGCTGGAGTCAAGAGGGCGCTTTTACAAAAGCGCGCCTTTTGTGGGGTTCGGGGCGAAGCCCTGATTGTATGCGCTTTTTTAAAAACGCGACAGCGTTTTTGTTTTTTCTTATTTATTTCTTTTTTATTACTTTCTTGCCTTGCCAAGAAAGTAAAACAAAGAAGGCGCCAAGGGGCAGGAGGTTTCGATTCCTCCTCCCCTTGACCCCC
>JAZNOI010000127.1:0-14271 GCA_045580755.1 Eubacteriales bacterium
CATTCGGTTCGGGGAACCCCTACACGCCGAAGTTTTCTCCCCGACACCCCACATCCTTGGCTGGCGAGGATATTATATTATTTGAAACCGTTTATATAAACGGGACGTCGAGGACGCCAGTCCCTACAAGTAAAAAAACATGAAAGCGTTTTTGTTTTGGATTTATTTACAATATATAAAATTGACAAAAACACAATAATATATTATAATGGGCGTATACTTTATTTGGTTTAAATTCGGAGGAATTATAAATGGGAAAAATTATTGCGGCGTTTACTATGGTGCTGATATTTGTTGTTATAATCGCTGTTGTCCTTCTCGGTCCCGGTGACGCAAATACGAATGACGGAGTAAAGCCTAATGGCGGCGAAAACACCGAGCAGACCGGCGTTGTTGACGACTCCGATGATGAAACTAAGCCGAATACACCGACCGAAGAGGTTATTCCTTACGACTACGATCTTTCCGGTTTTGTAAATCTCGTTGATTATAAAGACGTAAAGGCAGACGACGCGCTTATTGAGGAATATATCGAAGAATCTAAGAAAATGATTGCGACTCAATATGCCGAGAACAAGAATATAACCGACAGACCCGTTCAAAACGGAGACACTGTTAATATCGACTACGTTGGAAAATATAACGGAGTTGCTTTTGAAGGCGGAACTGCAAAGGGGGCTGATCTCGAAATCGGTTCTGGTAGTTTTATACCCGGCTTTGAAGAAGGTCTTATAGGCAAGACTCTCGGAGAAACTGTTGATCTTAACCTAAAATTCCCCGATAGTTATCACAACGCCGACCTTGCCGGCAAGGAAGTCGTATTCACGGTTTCGATAAACAAGATCACCGAGGTGATCGTTCCCGAGCTCACCGACAAGATGGTCGAGGATCTGAAAAGCGACCTTTATAATACCGTTGACGGCTTGGTTGCCGAGCTTAGAGTGTATTATACCGAAGCTATTCTGTGGGAAGCTTATGCCAAGGCTTGCGAGATAGTGAAATACCCCGAGAAAGAGCTTAATAACTATATTGACCGTGAAAAAGCCTACTTTACGCAGGTTGCAGCGACATACGGAATGACGTTTGCCGATTATATTAAGGCGATGAGCTATAATTCCGAAGATGAGTTTATGGCTGACCTGACCGAGAGCGTAAAGAACGGCATTAAGACTGAATTGGTGATCTATCAGACGGTCAGAAAGAATAACATAACCGTTACGGATGAAGAATATCAGAAAATGGGACTTGAGCTTGCTTTGTCGATGGGAGTTGAAACACTTGACCAGCTCGAATCGCAGTATACGAAGCAGGGAATTATGCTTAACCTCTATCAAAGGAAGATAGCAAAAGATATTGCGTCAGCCCAACAATAACGTAAAAAATAAAAACCTTGTTTGCATATGCAGACAAGGTTTTTTATTTTTAAATACAAAAAGAGAGTGCGGTGAGCAGCACACACTTTCTCTTTTGTTATATATTAAAATAGTAGACGGATTTGATGGTTTCCGTGTTGTCTTCGGAGTATTCGATTTCTTCCGAAATGATGCGAGAGAGGTTTACAACGTTTTGGAAACTGTGATCTTTTGAACTTTCGACGGCTGAAACGAGCAGCTTTTCGCAGAATAGGGAGAAGAATAATGCCGCTCTGTACTCGTTTTCATCCGAGGCGGGACTGCAGTGCCTGTAGATCAGATACGCGAGAAAGCGTTCGCAGAATAATTCTATTTCCGGCGGAGCAACGGCGTTAGGCGAAAAGTTCAAGAACAGCTCTTTGTGGGAGTTATCAAGATATTCGAGTGAAGCGATTGTTTCCGCCCATTCATTTTGAGACGTTGCGGTTAAGTCGATCGAATGGGAACGGGAAATGTTTTGGATTCTTTTTTGGTATTCAGACGACTTATCTGAAAGCAATTTATAGATTTCATTGCGAGCTTTTACGGCATCGAAATTGCAGTTAAGCGGCTTTTGGTCGATCTCCTCCAAGACGAAAAAAGAATCATAGTCGTCGTCAGAAAGAACGATGCGGCAAGCTTCCTCGCACGATAGGCCGAGACCTACTTCCATACCGTGTGTGGTGTTGTTGTAGAAACGGGGGTGTTCGCGGCAGATGTCGCATAGGTAGTCTTCGCCGAGGTTTGAAATGATGTTGCAAAGCCCCTCGTTGTTAAGATGTGGGCATTTTTGGTTTTCACGCAAAACGAAATGCGGTGTGTCTGAAAGCGAGATGCTGTCAGCTATTTGCTTGCCGTATCCGCGATGTACAGCGGCGTATTTTTCTAAGGTGTCGCTGTCTATATCGATCTCCCATCCGATACAGCAGCTGTGTTTGCACTTGTCGGCAATGCACTTAAATTTTTTATAATATTCCGGAGCGTACAGTTTCATTTTACGTCCTCTTTCGGTGAGATATGTTAAGATTATAACATAGAAAAAGTGTTTTGAAAAGCTATTAAAATACAAATAAAGAAAATAAATAATGAAAAAGCTATTGCATTTTATAAAAATATATGATATAATACCAAGGTCGAAAATGAATAGGGGTGTAGTTCAGTTGGTAGAACGGCGGTCTCCAAAACCGCATGTCAAGGGTTCGAGTCCTTTCGCCCCTGCCAAGAAAAAAGCCATTCGCAAAAGCGAATGGCTTTTTTCAGTTAAATCCGTCCTTGCGGACGGGATAAATCCACCTTCGGTGGATGAAATCGCTTCGCGATGAAATCCCGCTTTGCGGGGAGAGAGGACGGATTTAATTTCATCTGATGCGGTACGCCGAAGATTTCATCCGAGCCCCGCTCGGATTTTATCGTGTGCAGCACGATTTCATTGACGCTACACACCCTCACGCGTGATTGGGTACAAACCGGTTGAAATGTTTACAAAATGGTGGTATAATGAAGTCAAGAAAGACGGTGTAACTATGTCTCAAGTAAAAATTGGCGATTATGTAACAGGATATGGTTCGGGATATTGGCAATTGATTGATATCAAACCCCAAATCGCCACCGAGGATTATGTTGGTGAGGGTATTCGTTGGAAAAAAGGACAAATTATCGGACAATGGGCAATTTTGAAAAAATGCTTTACAGATAAAATGAAACCCCGAATTGATTTTTCATATGAGGATATTGCTTGGGTCAAACCTGTATCTGATGATATTCGTAAGGAAATCGAAAAGTGTTTTCAAGATAACTCCAAGCACAAACAGAAATTCGATGATTCGGAAATCAAGCTACAACCAATGATAACGAACTGTTGGTTGGATTTGTCTGAAGAACAAGAACCAGAGTTCAGAGCCACGCTTCAAAAGCTTCCTGCTCAATATACGATGGACGAATTTTGGAAAGTGGCAAAAGACTATAAAAAATACGTTTCTAACCCTCCCACAAAATATTTACTTAATTTGCTTACATACCCTTGGGATATGGACAAAAAAGCTAATTTGATTTATTCCGATTGGGAGCTTACTAAAAACTAAAGTCACTACATAGACTTCGTTTGCAAGCATGGTGCAAAAGTCCAACAGACCTTGGATCACTTTTTGCGCCCATCATCGCCAAGGGATACGTCTATCCTCGGACTGAAAACCATGGATCGATTTCGAAAAAACTTGCTGTATGGATCTATTTTGTAAGTGAGTGCCAAAACAAAAAAAGACACCATTCGGTGTCTTTTTCGTTTGTGCGTATCAGAAAGGGCTCGAAGGGAAAGTGGCAGTGAATTGACAGTCCGGTGGACTGTCAAGAGCCGCGGAAGACCGAGCTTCTGTTAGATTTTTGAAAGCAGGGCTGCTTTCTTTTCGTTAAATTCTGCTTCGGAAATAATGCCCATATCTTTCATCTTGGAAAGCTTTTCTAACTGCTCAAGGGGATCGACTGCCTGCTGTTGAACAACGACCTGAGGCTGAGAAGTTACCTTCTTTGCTTCTTTTCTGTAATGGTGGTAAATTGCAACGATGCGTTCTGCTTCGATCTTGTAAAGCGTATCTATTCTGAGACCTGAGCCGGCTGTTGTGATAACGAGTGTGCAAGTTTTGGTTGCGGCCGTTATTGCCGTTTCGATCAATGCAACGGTCAAGTCATTACTTGTAGCGTTTTGTTCTGTGCTTGCAGATACGATATCTTCATAATAAAACTGTTTAACGTTTGCGGTTGCACCCATCATTTCTCTGTCCATACGGATTATCTGCTTATTAGTACATACAATGTAGTCTTTTGCGGACAGTGAGTCCAAGCCCCAAGCAAAGTATACGAGAAGCTCGTCGTCGTACACCATATATTTTTTAACTTCGGCATAGATCTTTTCACCGATCTTTTCGCGAATGAGTTGGTCAACCTCTTCATCGGTAATAACGAAATCATGCTTGACAATTGCTGTAAAGAAATTATCGAGTGTGATGAAGTCTTCGGTTACCGTTTTGTCGGCAACAAACGAAGCGAGAACGAATTCATCGCATCTGAATTCAAAAACGTTTTCGTTCTTTGTGACAGAGAATCTGCTTATTTCATCGCAAGAAACAGAACCTTTGGAGAAGAATTTGGGATCTTCGTCAAGTGCGGTGCAGAAATAAAGGTTCTTGTCTGTAATGACGAGTTCCTGCTTTTTCTCTGCCTTTAAATAAACGATCGCCGTTTCATCAGCACCGAACTCAGTCCAAGTGATCTTGAACTTGCCGATCTGCTTGTCGTCGATGTAAGGATACATTTGGATCTTGCTTTTGCTGACGCTGTTTGCGGGCATAAGAATCTTGTCGTAAAACTCTTTTGTAAACGCCAACAGCTCTTGTTTGTTAGTGTTTTTGAAGAAACTGCCGTCATTCTGATATGCTTTTATTGCAGTTATAACGGCATCGCTCTTGCTTTTAGCAAGTTCTTCCATATCCTTGCGGTGCTGTTCTTCCTCTGCCTTTTTCTGGTCGTAATTGGCTTTTGCGGTTGCGACTGCGTTTTTAGCCTTTTCAACAGCGGCATTTGCGTTCTCCTTCAATTTGTCAAAAAAACTCATATTATTTCTCCTTTGTGTTAAATATATTTAATATATTATTTATTTGAGCCGTCTTTTATCATTCGTCGTATTGTTTTTTCAGCGTAGTCGTATTTTTTTGACAGCTGGCGAATGTTTGAGCCATCATATTCGTTGACTATGTTTTTTTCAATTTTTTTAGAATTAAATAAATGTACCGGAAACGTGATCTGCTGGCCCTTGTACATTTCGAATATAGCAATTGCTGTGTCAATACCAAGATTGGCGCTGATCTCTCGGTAGACCTCGTTGAAAAGGTCCGATTCCTTTTCTTTCATTTTCACCTTTCCTTTCGATCATATTCCTCATAATTTTACATTATTATAGAGGACTTATCAAATCCCGCGTTCCTTGTATGTGTCCTAAAAGAGTCAAAAATATCAGCGTTTTATATTGGTTATATCATTGCAGATCTACCGCTATTGCTTTGTGAGAGGAAATTTTATCTTTTCAAAAAACAATATTTTGATTGCAGATAGGATTATTAAGGCAAAAATATGTGCATTATTGTAAATATATGTTATAATAAAGAAAAAAACAGGAGAGTAAAAAATGTTAATGCCGATTCTTTGGTTGATAGTGGGATTTGTATTGCTTATAAAGGGCGGAGACTGGTTTGTTGACGGTGCGTCGGGCATAGCTCGCCGCTTTCATTTGCCCGAAATATTGATAGGAGCAACGGTCGTATCCATTGGAACCACATTGCCCGAGGTAATGGTTTCGGCAGGTGCCGCATTGCATGGAAGCGGTTCGATCGCATACGGCAACGCCATAGGATCTATTATCTGCAACGCCGCGTTGATCGCCGCCTTAACAATTGTAATTAAGCCCGGCGCTGCTGCAAGAAAAAGTATGATAGTTCCCGTATCCTTCTTCTTCGGTGCGGTTGCTTTCTACTGCTTGACCGCTTATTTATTTGGTGATTTCTCAAGAATAACCGGCGCTATATTACTTTCCATATTTGTTTGCTATATGATAGTCAACGTGCTTGGCATAAAAAAGAGCGCTGCTTCGGTTGACACCGTTTTATATGAAGAAGTACACGGGGTATCTTCGAGTGAGACCGAACTTGAAAAAGAGAGCGGTGAAGATCACGTTGTCGAATCAGTCGAAGAGGGAACAAAAGACAATTTATTTAAAGATATAATCATGTTGGTCATAGGCGCCGTTTTGATAGCGATTGGTGCCGATCTTCTTGTTGATAACGCAATCATCATTGCCGAAAAAGTAGGGATATCCGAAAAGGTCATCGGCTTGACAATAGTTGCGCTCGGCACGTCCTTGCCCGAGCTTGTAACCGCGATAACCTCGCTCATCAAAGGCCACGGTTCGCTTTCTCTCGGAAATATAATAGGCGCGAACTTGTTTAACCTCGTGCTTGTTAGTGGCGTTTCGGTCGTTATCAGCCCGTTTGAAGTTCCGGCTTCTGGATACATCGGAGGAATCAATTCCTCGCTCGTTTTGGATATTCCCGTAATGCTTGGCGTTATGGCTATTCTCACGCTTCCGACCCTTGTCAAGCAAAAGCTTTCAAGGTGGCAGGGTGCCGTGTTGCTCGGAATATACGCTGTATTCTGCGTTTTGCAATTTTTGATCTGACATAGTTTTATAAAAACTCCAACGGAAAAAGTGCGTTCGGAGTTTTTTGTTTGTATCCCGAAAACACGCGATAGTCGCGTGGTTCAAAAGGGGTTAACCGATGAGCAGAAAAAATAAAGATCAGCGAAGAATGAACTTATGTCAAAGGCTCCCTTTACACAAGGGAGGCTTTTTTTAGTCCCGCTTGAGCGGGTTTGCGTAACAAATGCATGGCCGGCAGGCCAATAAAAAGCACACTTGTGCGTCGACGGTAGTGTTTAGGGCTATGTCAAATATTGTGTTCTGCACGAAAACACCGAATAACACGATTAGCACCATTATTATTGATATGTATGTACGAAAAAGAAACCGAATTAAATATTGTATTATCTGAATAAAAAGCCAAAAAATATGGTTTAAAACCGCAAAAAAACTCATTTTTGTTATGAAAAAACCTTTACATTTATTTAAAAAAGTGTTACAATTATGTGGAATGGGTAAAATTAATTATTAATATATATTTTTAGGAGGAAAAACCATGGCAAGAAAAAAGATTTCTATGGACGGTAACACTGCCGCTGCGCATGTGTCTTATGCTTTTACAGAAGTAGCGTCCATATATCCTATCACACCTTCCAGCGTAATGGCTGAACTTACAGACAGCTGGTCTGCAACAGGTCTCAAGAACATTTTCGGTGATACCGTAAAGGTTATGGAAATGCAGTCTGAGGCAGGTGCAGCAGGTACAGTTCACGGCTCTTTGGCTGCCGGTGCGCTTACAACAACTTATACTGCATCTCAGGGTCTTCTTTTGATGATCCCCAATATGTACAAGATCGCGGGCGAACTTCTCCCCTGCGTTATCCACGTATCCGCTCGTTGCGTAGCTTCTCACGCACTCAATATTTTCGGAGACCACTCCGACGTTATGGCGTGCCGTCAGACAGGTTTCGCTATGATGGCTTGTTCTAACCCCCAGGAAGTTATGGACCTTGGTGCCGTATGTCACCTTTCCACGATCAAGGGCAGAGTTCCTTTCGTAAACTTCTTTGACGGTTTCAGAACTTCTCACGAGTTCCAGAAGATCGAAGTATGGGATACTGAAGAACTCAAGAACATGATCGACACAGACGCAGTTGCTGCATTCCGTGCTCGTTCCATCAACCCTGAGCATCCCGCTCTCCGTGGTTCTGCTGAAAACGGAGACATCTTCTTCCAGCACAGAGAAGCTTGTAACAAGTACTATGATGAGCTTCCCGCAATCGTTGAAGAATACATGGAAAAGGTTAATGCAAAGATCGGCACTAACTACAAGCCCTTCAACTACTACGGTGCTCCCGATGCAGAAAGAATTATCATCGCTATGGGCTCTATCTGTGACGTTGCTGAAGAAGTTATCGACTACCTCAACGCAACAGGCGAAAAGGTTGGTCTTATCAAAGTTCGTCTTTACAGACCTTTCGTTGCATCCAAGCTCGTTGAAGTTCTTCCTAAGACAGTTAAGAAGATCGCAGTTCTTGACAGAACGAAAGAACCCGGATCTCTCGGCGAACCTCTTTACCTCGACGTTGTTGCAGCTCTCGCAAGAGAAGGCGTTAAGGCTGACGTTGTTGGCGGACGTTACGGTCTCGGTTCCAAGGATACTCCTCCTCAGAGCGTATTCGCAGTATACGAAAACCTCAAGGCAGACGCTCCCAAGAACAACTTTACGATCGGTATCGTAGACGACGTTACGAACCTCTCTCTCGAAGAAAAAGCAGCTCCCGACACAGCTCCTAAGGGCACAGTAGCTTGCAAATTCTGGGGTCTCGGCGGCGACGGTACGGTTGGTGCAAACAAGAACTCCATCAAGATCATCGGTGACCACACCGACAAATATATTCAGGCGTACTTCCAGTACGACAGTAAGAAGACCGGCGGTATTACGATCTCTCACCTCCGTTTCGGTGACACCCCCATTAAGTCTTCCTACTATATCAATAAAGCAGACTTCGTTGCTTGCCACAACTCCGCATACCTCAAGAAATACGATATGATCTCTGACGTTAAGCCCGGCGGAACATTTCTTCTCGACTGTGCTTGGTCCGTTGAAGAGTTGGGCGAAAAGCTTCCCGGAAAGGTAAAAGCTTACATCGCAAACAACAACGTTAAGTTCATCATTATCGATGCTACTACCATTGCTACCAAGAAGATCGGTAACGCAAAGGTTAAGAATACAGTTCTCCAGTCAGCATTCTTCGCTCTTGCAAACATTCTTCCTAAGGATGAAGCAATCGAGTATATGAAGAAGGCTGCTGAAAAGTCTTACCTCAAGAAAGGCCGTGCGATCGTTGACCTCAACTGGGCAGCTATCGATGCAGGCGCAGACGCATTCACAGTTGTAGACGTTCCTGCTGAATGGAAGAACTGCACTGACGATGCAGTTGCTGCTGAATTCAAGAGCGGCAGAGCTGATCTTGACAAGTTCGTAAACACAGTAGTTGCTCCCACAAACGCTATGGCAGGTGACAAGCTCCCTGTTTCCGCATTCTCCGATTACGTAGACGGTACGTTCCCTCAGGGTTCTGCTGCATCCGAAAAGAGAGGCGTTGCAGTTAGCGTTCCTACGTGGATCCCTGAAAACTGTATCCAGTGTAACAACTGTGCGTTCGTATGTCCTCACGCAGCTATCCGTCCTTTCGCTATGACTGCTGAAGAGGCTGCAAACGCTCCCGCAGCTACTAAGTTCACAGAAAAGAACGTAATCAAGACTGATTACAAGTTCCCTATGGCAATTTCTCCTGTAGACTGTATGGGTTGTACACTCTGCGTTAAGGCTTGTCCCGTAACTGCAAAGGCTATCAAGGACGGCACGGATAAGAAGGCTATCGAAATGGTTCCCGCAGCAACTCAGGCTGACCAGCAGGCTCCTTGGGATTACGCTGTTGCAAACGTATCCGAAAAGACCGAACTTAGCAACAACACAGTTAAGGGCAGCCAGTTCAAGCAGCCCCTCCTCGAGTTCTCCGGTTCTTGCGCAGGTTGTGCAGAAACCTCTTACGCTCGTCTTATCACACAGTTGTTCGGTGAGAGAATGTATATCTCCAACGCAACAGGTTGTTCTTCTATCTGGGGCGGTTCCGCACCTGCAACACCTTACACCGTAAATAAAGAATCCGGCCGCGGTCCCGGTTGGGCTAACTCCTTGTTCGAGGACAACGCTGAGCACGGTCTCGGTATGTACCTCGGTCAGAAGACTATTCGTGACAGACTCATCGGTTACGTAGAGGCTCTCAGAGAAGAAATTAAGGACGAAGAAAAGCTTGCTATCATTGACAAGTACCTCGCTACAAAGAACAGCAGCAAAGATAACGAAGAACCCACGAAGGCTCTCGTTGCAATGCTCGAGGCTTGTCCTTGCGAAAGCGAACTCAAAGCTAAGATCCTTGCTGAAAAGACATACCTCTCCAAGAAGTCCGTATGGATCTTCGGTGGTGACGGTTGGGCATACGATATCGGTTTCGGCGGTCTCGACCACGTAATCGCTTCCGGTGAAGACGTAAATATCATGGTATTCGATACCGAAGTTTACTCCAACACAGGCGGTCAGGCTTCCAAGGCTTCTCAGATCGGTCAGGTTGCTCAGTTCGCAGCTGCAGGTAAGGCAATCGGCAAGAAAGACCTTGCACAGATCGCTATGTCCTACGGTTACGTATACGTAGCACAGATCGCTATGGGTGCTGATATGAACCAGACTCTCAAGGCTCTTGCAGAAGCTGAAGCATATCCCGGACCTTCTATCGTAATCGGTTACGCTCCTTGCGAAATGCACCGAATCAAGGGCACAATGGCTAACTGCCAGCTCGAAATGAAACGTGCGGTTGACGCAGGTTACTGGCAGATGTTCCGTTACAATCCTGCACTCAAGGCTGAAGGAAAGAATCCTTTGACCATCGACTGCAAGGAACCCACGGGTGACTACAAAGAGTTCATTACAAGTGAAACTCGTTACAGCCGTCTTGCTCAGCAGTTCCCCGAAAGAGCAGAAGTTCTCTTCGCTAACGCTGAAGCTAAGGCTAAAGAAAAGTTCGAACACTTGAAGAAGCTCGCTGAAGTATACGGCAACAACTAATTAAACAAAAAATTCTACCCCGAGTATTCTCGGGGTAGTTTTTTTCTTATTTTCTATTGTGTTTTTCGTTGCTTTTTGATACCATAATGATGATGAGTATTATGATCGCAACGGCGATGAGTATGGCTATGACAACGCCCATGATGCTGGTTCCGGCGGTGTCGTCAACAGCGTTATCGACAGTGTCTTTTGCATCGTCGATAGCGTCGCTTGCGTCTTTTAACGCCTCGTCAAGTGCACCTGTGGAGTTGTTGTTTTCGGGTAGGAGTGTATCATTTTTGTCGGCCGTGTTCGTTGCATCACGTCTGTTGATCGCTCTGTCGGGGATGTTTGTTGAAGCGTTGTCGGGGCTTTTGTTGCCCATTGCAGAAACGTTCAGCGCAAATGCCGCCATGATCGCAAATATAAATACAAAAGATAAGAGTCTTATGATTTTTTTGTTTTTCATAGAGATGTCCTTTCAGATTTTGGTTTAAAGATAGTATGTGCGGCATTATAAAAAATATGATGAAAATTTTTAGGGGATTTTTAAATGGAAAAGAAAATATTTACAAAAAACGATAGCGGATTTATATGCAAGAATTGCGGATTTGAGGTGCAACCTCTCGGATACTCGTCGAGAAATCATTGTCCGAATTGTCTGCACTCTTTGCACGTTGACGTCAATCCGGGAGACAGAGCGAACGAATGCGGCGGAATAATGGAGCCGATAACCGCAGAAGTCGATTCGAAAAAAGGGTATATAATAGTGCATAAATGCAAAAAATGCGGAGCGATCTCGCGTAATCGCTCGGCGCATCTTGCAAAGGTTCAGCCCGACGATATAAAAAAGCTTATAGCGTTGACGGCAAAACATTGAAAATAATTATGGAAAACGAACTTCCCAAAAGAAAAATAATAAGATTAAAAAAATTCGATTATAGTAAATTTGGTATCTATTTTATAACTATTTGCACACACAATAGGCAACGGTTATTTGCCATACGTTCGAATTTTGAAGACGAAAAACTATATGCAGATTTAGATAGTGATGCAGTAGGGGCGTATTCCATATCCGCCCGATTAGCAGAAAAAGTATTATTTGAGGTTGTCAAAAAGTATTCTCATATAGAGTGTCCGTACTATGTAGTAATGCCCGACCACATTCATTTATTAATTGAAATAGGGCGGGCGGATATGGAATCCGCCCCTACAATAAGTGAAATTATACAAGAGTTCAAGAGATATTATACGGTTAAATATATTGAACAAGTAAAGGTTGGGGAACTACCTCCGTTTGATAAAAAAATATGGCAAAGATCGTATTTTGATCACGTAATAAGAGATGAAGAAGAGTATAGAGCATATATAAGATATATGTACGAGAATCCAATGAAATGGAATTACAACAATAAAAAAAACGAAAGATGATAGAATGATTGACGTAATGGTTACAATACGGTAGGGGCGGATTCCATATCCGCCCGTTTTTTATTAAATACTTTTTTGTAATAAAAAGACAAACCGATATTCTTTTTTTGAGAATATCGGTTTTGAGTTTTTATTATTTATTACTTATTTCTGTTCGTCAAGCCATTTTTCCGTGGCGGTAGCGATCTCTTTAAGAGCGCCGTCTTCGAAGGGCGTCTTTATGCCTGCAACCTCGCAAAGCTCAACGAACGTCTTTTTGCCGCCCATTCTTACAAAGCGCATATATCTTTCCCATGCGTCTTTGTGGTCGGTCATCATAATATTTCTAAAGGTCAACGCTGCCGTTTGTGCAAGGCAGTAGTCGATATAATAGAAAGGATAATGATAGATGTGGAGCTGTCTCTGCCAGCCGCGTCCGTCTCCGTAGAATGGAATGCCCGTCATATCGATATAGGGACGGTAGGTTTTTTCGAGATTTGCCCAGGCTTCGTGTCTTTGGGCAGGCGTAAGCTCGGGGTTGTCGTAGACGATATGCTGGAATTCGTCCACTATACAGCCGTAGGGGATAAATATGAGCGCGCCTTTGAGGTGAGTAAGCTTAGCTCTCTTCGTATCGTCTCCGTAGAAAAGTTCGAGCCATGGCCAAGCGAAAAATTCCATAGACATCGAGTGCGTTTCGCAAGATTCCATGGTCGGATTCTTGTTTGCCTCGATCTCAAAGTTTCTAACGGTATAGTCTGCAAAAGCGTGTCCCGCTTCGTGCGTTAAAACCTCTACGTCGCCTGCGGTGCCGTTAAAGTTCGAGAAAATAAAGGGAGCTTTATATTCGGGGAACGTGATGCAGTACCCGCCGACCGCCTTGCCTTTTTTTGCCTCGACGTCGAGCAGCTCACTGTCGTACATAAAGCTGATAAACTCTTTTGCCTCGGGCGACATTTCCTCGTACATCTTTTTGCCTGCTGCCAAAATATCTGCGGGCGATCCGATCGGCTTGGGATTTCCGTCGAGGTAGAAGGTCGTATCGTCGTAAAGCTTTAGGTTGTCGACGCCGATACTTTCCGCCTGTTCTTTTTTGATCTTGGCTACAACGGGAACAAGGTCGTTTTTAACCTGCTCTCTGAAAGCTTTGACCATTTCGGGAGTATAGCAATTACGCGTGCGGCGCATATATCCAAGCTCGGTAAAGTTTTTGAATCCGAGCTTTTTTGCGATCTCCGTGCGGACCTTTACGAGCTCGTCAAATATCGTGTCGAGCTCGTCAGCGTGGCTCATATAGAATCCGCCTTCCGCCTCGAAAGCCTGTTTTCTTATTTCTCTGTCGCTGTCTTCTTTATAGGCGTACAGTTGGGAAATATTAAGCTTTTCGCCTTTGAAATCGATCTGCGCCGAGGCAACGAGCTTTTGGTAATCGCTGACTAACTTGTTTTCTTTCTGGAGCAGAGGAATGATCTCGGGGGAGAAGCATTTGAGCTCCATTTCAAGATTTTTGAACATAAGACTGCCGTATTTCTTCTCCACGGCGGGCTTATAGGGCGAATCCATGAGCGCCTTCATAAAATCGTTAACTTTTTCCTGAAGAACGGGGCCGTTTTCGTCGTAATAAGTGTTTTCTTCATCGTAGAATTTATCTTCGGTGTTGATACTGTGTCTGACGTATGCGATGTTTGCCATCGTTGCGTAATGCGCGCTTATTTTTTCTTCCTGTTCAAGCGCGTAAAACACTTCGTCGTCGAAAGCCGCATTTTTTATCGTATCTGTGAGCTCGTCCAATTCTTTTCCGATCTTCAAAGCGTCGACTCGCTCGTACTTCATTTCTGTAAATTTCATAATTCTCCTCCGTTATTAACTGAATTATGTTCTCTGTGTATTAAATTATATCACCAATGCGAATAAATAACAACAAAAAAATGATTTTGACAAAGAAAAAATGATATATTTATAAAAAAATAGTTGAAACTGTTTGACAAAAAGGCTTGTATATTGTACAATAAAGAGAGTAAAATAGTACGATGATAAGTATATATTTTTAAGTTTTATTTGCTTTAGGAGGAATACCGATGGAACAGGCAAAAATTGCTGAATTGCAAAAGAAAGCTATAGAAATTAAGCTTGACATTCTCGAAGAGGTTTTCAGCGCTTCTTCAGGCCATCCCGGC
>JAZNOI010000128.1:0-6840 GCA_045580755.1 Eubacteriales bacterium
AAGGTTACACGTTCTGCTCTCCAGAATGCCGCTTCTATATCTTCCACTATACTCACCACTGAAGCACTCGTTGCTGACAAGAAGGAACCCGTAGCTCCCGCAGCTCCCGCTCCCGGCATGGAAGGTATGTATTAATTCTAAAAAACAAACAGTGCAAAAATAAGAGAGAGTGTGTGCAGAGCACACACTCTCTCTGTTTTTTTCAATAAAAAAAGGATATGGCGGTTCACAAATACCATACCCTTTTTGTTTGTTACGAATACCATATTGATTTATAAATTATTTATCAAATAATCCAGACCTTCGTCGGTTATGTCGTACTTGTGCCCCGTATTCGTTATTTTAAACACAAGTTTTTCAGGGGACTCGGCATAATACTTTTTAAGCCTGTCATACTCATTTTCAGCTCCGGCCGGTGAAAAGATCCCGTCATTCTTCCCAGCTTCAATATACAGTGCACGAGGACTTACAAGAGAAGCCATTTCGGCATCAAGAAACTTATCTGCCATATTAAAATAAACGAAATCCGGACGTGAGTATTTTATTCTGTCGTTGAACACGCAGGCAGAATAAACAGATTTGATACGCTCGTCAAGAATAGCCGTTACAATAGCGTAATAAGCTCCGTACGAAAGCCCCGTTATACCCACTCTTTTTTCATCAACAAAGTCGAGAGCAAGCAAGTAGTCCAAAGCGCCCCTTATACACTCACATTCAAACGAGGTCATACTGCTTCCCATTGCTTTAAATTTCGCATCAACTTCAAATCGGTCATATTTATCTCCGAAAACTTTTCCGTCCCATAGAAGAAGCTGCGGGCAAAAAACGGCAACGTTTCTTTCAAGCAATCTTCGCGTTATATGTGAATAATAGTTCTCTCCGTAGATATCGGACATAAGCTCGGGAGTTCCATCCCCGCCGTGAATGGCAACTACAAGAGGAATCTTCTCTTTTACGTCAAAAGGCACGAACAACATACCGTAAAACTTTATGCTTTTCTCAAAAGAAAAGACGGTTCTGTATATGTACCCCTGTCCGTCACAAGCAACGAATATTTTTTGTACGTCAACCATTCTTTTTCGGTCAAACAAGGGATCGCCCAACATTTTCTTGAAATCGGACAAATATTTTTCTCTGTTCCGTTTCAGTTTTTCGGGAGCAATGTAATCGTCCCTGACCGTCTTTTTCTCCTCGTTTTTTTGTCGTATAACTCCAAAAACCGACTCAAGATATCCATGTCTGTACGTTGATGCGCGGGATATATCTTCTGTATAAAGATCGTTGTATTCGTTCATTTTTCTTATTCCTGCAACATAAAAATAATCAAACACTCCCCATATTTTTCCGGGGAGTGTTTTCTGCGTTTTTCAGCTTATTCAGCTTCTTTTTTCGCCTCGATCTTTGCGAGGACTTTTTTTACGATATAGGGGAACACAGCCACGATCCAAAGGGTTACGAGCGTGTATCTGAACATGGCAACAGCGGGATTCTCAACAAATTCGCCGGTAGATGTGAGTGCATGAACAAGCTTTGCTATCCACTTGGGAATCTCTTTAAGCAAAAGCGCCATACCGATACCCACACCGAGTTTTACAAACTGATGCCACATTTTAGGTGTCTTAACGTCATAATCAACATACTTTCTCTCGAAGAACCAGCCGATAGCAAATCCGAGACCCGCACCGCCGGTTTTGCAACAGTCAAGTGCATTCTTTGCATTATCTGCGGGAATCGTTCCGTTTGCAAGAAGAATTATAGCCGATACTGCAACCGTGAGCGAAATACCTGCAAGGATAAACGAGATCACGAGGTCGTATTTCTTGTTGTTTTCGATCTTCTTGAAAACTCTACCGAAGATAAAGATACAAGCGATCGAAATGATCATAGAAACGATTACGTCACTTGAGTAATGTACACCGAGATAGTTTCTCGAAAAACCAACCAAAAGAATGAGGACGATACATACTGCCGCAAGCCATTTTTTCTTAGCCTTCAGCGCCAAAGAACCAAACAGGGTCGTCGCACTCTGTGTATGTCCGCTCGGGAATGAATAACCTGTAGCCTTTTCCATCGCATTTCCAACCGGCTTAAACGAAGGATCGCGTACCCAAGGTCTCGGTACTCTGAATGCTATTTTCAAACCCTGAATAAGCATTCCGGATGCAAAATATGCAAATCCCATCTGATAACCGAAATTTTTGTTCGTGCACCAGAAAATTATACATATTGCCCCGAGAGCAACCATTTCCCAGCCGAGCTCGGTTATAAGCTCAAAAAAGGTATTAAGAAACGGAATATCGCGCAGTCCTTCGAGCCAACGCAAATAGCCCATCTCCATTTGATAAAACTGTTCCATTTTTATTCTCCCTTAATTATTATTTTTATAGCCTCAACAGCCGTTCTGATCGCCCTGTCCGTATCATGACAGTCCTCTTCAAAAAGGCCTTTTGCTTTTCTTTCCTGGTTCCATACGACACTGAACACAGAACCGCATTTTACGCCGAGATTTGCTGCAGTTACAAAAAGTGCAGCCGATTCCATTTCGCTTGCGAGAACACCGAGTTTTTTCCAGGCTTCCCACTTTTGCAACAACTCATATGATACTGCACTTCTTTCGGGAGAGTGCTGTCCGTAAAACGAATCCTTGCACTGAACGACACCCGTGTGGTACGAAAGGCCTAAAGATTTCGCACCGTTTACCAAAGCGGCAGTAACGTCAAAATCAGCCGTCGCAGGATATTCGATAGGGGCGTATTCGCGGCTCGTCCCCTCGTTTCTTACGGCTCCCGTCGCAATTACAACGTCGCCCGATCTTACTTTTAAGTTTATTCCTCCGCATGTGCCGACCCTTATAAAAGTCTTCGCACCTATTGCAACAAGCTCTTCCATAGCTATCGATGCCGACGGACCGCCGATTCCAGTTGAGGTAACCGATACTTTTTTACCGCACAGCTCACCAGTATAAGTCGTATATTCTCTGTTCTGTGCAACCATTCGGGGATTGTCAAAATAACGTGCGATTTTTTCGCATCTGCCGGGATCTCCCGGAAGAATACATATCTCGCCGACGTCTCCGTCGCCGCAGGCTATATGATACTGCTTTCCCATATTTCTGCCCCATTCGTCTATATTCTGTATACCAACATTATACACTCGTTTTTTCTCATTGTAAAGACTAAAAAAGTTTTTTGGCGAGATATTTGTTCGTTCCCTGCGTTTTACATCCTTGAAAGGTCATATTCATCGGTTTTTATTCCCAATTTATTTGAAAGATTGTTAAGTAATTATATATATAAATTTAATTATTTATTTTTTTGTGTTATTTTTGTATAAACGGTTGAAATTTTGAGCGTTATATGGTAAATTTATTATGTATATTTGCGGTTAAAATCTTATATCATTAGCCGCAATCAAAACACCACATTGGTCCACGTTGTGAAACGTTGATTTTTAATCCTCGGCGTTTAACGTAACTGTATGTTGGGTAAACATTTTTTTGAGGAGATAATTCTATGAAAAAATTTGCCTTACTCTTACTCTTGATCGTTTCGTTCTTGCTTGCCGCTGCATCGTGCTCGTCAAAACCGACAGCACCCGACACGGATAAAAACGTGACGGATCAGACAGAAAAGAATCCCGGAACAACCGCTCCCCCCTCGAATGCAGTCGAAGGATACGATCCCGACGATTATGCTTTTTTCAAAGTATTTGAAGCACCCGAAGGCGACTACCGTCAAATCGTAAAAGATTATATGATCTCAATGGCAGACTATAAATGGGTTGCCGGAGAAAACTTTTCGATCACCTGGAAAGAACAGGGTGATTTCAACGTAAAGCTCGATTTTATAAAGGGTCAGACTTATTACGGCCTGCCCTATTCCGAAAAAAGAGCGAGCTTGGATCAGTTCTCGGTCTTCGTTGAAAACGGCGGCACTTTAATATCGGATACATATTTTTACGAAGAAATTATAGGCAACCACTGTTCTTCATCTATGGGACTTGCATACCAGCAGCTTATAGATTTTCCTTATGCGGGTTCGCTTAAGCCCGTTGGTGAAAGACGAGGAGTTATTAAACTTATAGACGGGCTCGAACAACCCGAGGGCGACACCACAAAGAGCTGGTATTCCGATGACGTTATTACTCTTAACGGACAGGATAAGATTTTTGAAGCTTACGCCAAAATGGATACGGGAGATATTCTCGGAAAATTCGTTAAAACCTCAGGACATTCAAGAATGGTCAGCAAAGTTGAGTCTTCTTATACTGCCGGCGGAAAGTTCATTCCCTCGAGAAGTAAAGTTTACTGTATTGAACAGACCAACGCGTTTGACAAGACCAGAACGGACAGAAAGACCACCTGGTGGATCGACCACGCGTACACGTTCCAAGAACTTATAAGCACAAAGTTCATCCCCCTCACACTTGAGATCTTCCACAACGGAGAAGAACTTAAAGATGCAATTATCATGCTTGATGCAAAAAACACCCCCGAAACAATAACCAAGACCCTTAACGGAACGGTAAGCTCAAACTTCCCTCTTTCATACGTCAGAGCCACAGTTGAAGATTCCGAGGGAAATGTTGTAGGAGAGATATATGAGCACAAGTTTGATAAGACCTACAAAGTGACACTCAGAAACCTCCACTACCAACTTAACATCAATAAACTTACTGCCGGAACATATAAATACACCTTAAGAGCCGGAATTGCAAGAGGCGGCTGTGATGTTGAGTCCTTTGAATTTACAGTCTCCTGACTGCAAGGAGGTCATTATGGATAACTCAAAAAACTATACTTTTTTCAAAGAGTTTAAAGCCCCCGATGGTGATTACCGAGATATAGTGATGAACTATATGGAAAAAATGGCAAATCAACCGTGGGTTGCAGGAGAAGATTTTGAGATCACATGGAAAAAGAAAGGTGATTTCAAAGTCGAGCTGAAATTCGAAAAAGGAAAAACCTATTACGGTATTCCCTATTCGCAGTCAAGATCGTCGTATGACCAGTTTTTGATGACACTGGTCAACGGAAACTTTACTTCACCGACGTATTACTATGAAGAAATGGTCGGAAATCACTGCTCTTCGTCTATGGGCCTTGCTTATCAACAACTTATAGACTTTCCGTTTGAAGGCAGACTGATGGTAAACACCGCAAGAAAAGGGATCCTCTCTTTTGTAAACGGACTTCAAAAACCCGACGGAGACGACTACTATACTCAAGATATTTTTGACCTCAACGGACAGGATAAGGTTTTTGAGGCTTATTCGAAAGTTCTGCCCGGCGATATCATAAATAAGATAAAGCCCGGGACCGGACACGCCCGCATGGCAAGGAGCGTACACGTAGAATACGATGAAACCAGAAAGATAGACCCGCAAAAAAGCATAGTTTATTGCATAGAACAAACAAACGAGTTCGACAAAACACGGAACGACAGAACGACTACCTGGTGGATCGACCGTCCTTACACTTTTGAAAAACTCTGGAAAACAAACTTTATGCCGCTTACACTCGACATCTTCCACACCAAAGAACCGCTGAAAGACGCTTACATAGCCTTTGACGGAAAAAATACCGCTGAATCTCTAAAACACGGCGTAAACGGCACGGTCTATTCAAATTTCCCTTTAACGTACGTTAAAGCAACGGTCAAAGATCCAAACGACAACACCATTGGATGTATATACAAATACAAATTCGGAAAACAGTACGCTTTGGATCTCTCAGAGTTCTATAACGAACTTAATATCGACCGACTTCAAAAAGGAAAATACACCTTTACTCTCCGCGCAGGTATTGCAAGAGGCGGATGCGATATCGAGTCTTTCGAATTCACTATTGCATAACTTTTTCTTTCCACATACCAACGGGAAATTCCCGTTGGTGTGCGAAAAAAATATATTTTTTGTTTTTTGCAAGTCCAAAATTATTTTTGGATCTACAAAAAGCAAAAAAATAATAAAACATAAAAGAAAGGTTCAATTATGAAAAAAACGTTGCTTTTGTTTTTGTGTTTTGCTCTCTTTGCTATGGCTCTCATTTCGTGCGGAAGCAACACCGATAAATCCGCAGGTGAGAACAAAGAGGATCAAACCAACACAGGAACCCCCGCCGATACCGGAAACGGCGGAACGGCAGACAACACTCCCACAAAAACACCTCCCCCGAATCCCGCAGACTATGATTTTATTCAGATCTTTGAAGCCCCCGAAGGCAACCCCAGAGATATTGTATACGACTATATGCTTAAAATGGCAAAGATCGAATGGGTTGCTGCTGAAAACTGGACTACCACGTGGAAAGGCGAAGGCGATTTCGGTGTAAACCTTTCCTACACGAGAGGAAAGAAATACTACGGCGTTCCCTACTCTCAGGCAAACGGTTCGCTCGACGAATTCCAGCAGTTTATTAACGGAAAGTCGTTTTCTCCATATCCATCTCCTTATTACGAAGAGATCGTAGGAAACCACTGCTCGTCTTCAATGGTTATGTCATACCAGCAGGTTCTTAACTTTACATACGCAGGAAGCCTCAGACCTTTGAGATCAAGACTTGCTTATCTCAGATTCCCCGACGGCATCGAAATTCCCCCTTCGAGAAATCCCACCACCAATCCCGACGACTGGATATCCGAAACCGTGTTTAAACACAACGGTCAGGAAGCTATTTACAACGGTTATGCCCAGCTCGATAAAGGCGATATTCTTTACAAGAGCATTGACGGCTCCGGTCATACACGTATGGTTCACAAATCCGAACCCTACTACTCGGCTGCAGGAAAACTCATGGCCGCAAGAAGCTTCGTTTACTGCCTCGAGCAAACGAACGCTTGG
>JAZNOI010000129.1:0-59932 GCA_045580755.1 Eubacteriales bacterium
GAGACTCTTCGGTATCATGTAGTTCATGATCAAGCTCGATGCCAACGATACCGACTTGTTTGCTATCTTGAATACGTGATTAAGAAGCGTGGGAGAAGATGCCTTACTACCTACCTTAACTATCACCTTATGGGTCGGATATGGAGTTACCTCCTCGATTGCTCCGAGGACATTTCCCTCTTCGTCCGCATCCTCAAATGCAAATGCATTCTTGTATTTCGTCGTATAATTGTCAAAGGAAACTACATCCGCATAATTATACGTCTTTCCGTCAACAGTGATCGTGTCTGTTAGAAGCTTAGTTTCAATATCCTCTCCAACACTGTACTCTACCTTGGAAGAAGGACCTCCAACAGTTACAACAGAACCGTTGTTGAAAGGATATATCTTGCTTCCGAATCCATATGCTTTTGCCGACAAGGCATCAGCATCACCCGTATAGTGCCAAAGATCAAGCACGTAGTTGCTTTCGTCAGCAGTAGAATAAGCACTGTCACCGGAATTAGTGTTGCCTTCTGCAAAGATACCGTTTGCAAACGTCGCTTTGTCGCCTATTACTTTGATATAGCCCTTATTATTTGTCCAAACACCCTTCATAGCACCGACAGAAAGGTTTCCGCCGAACGAACCGTCGGTAATTTCCATATAGATATTTCCACCGACTTCGCTGTAACCTGTATTCATCGCATTGGCGTTACTTCCGCCGTATACACCGGCTGTGAACGTACCGCCGCTGATATTCCAGATTATGTCACCCGAAACGGATGAGTAAAGGCCGGACTCGGGACGTCCCGTACCGCCGTAAATATCTGCGGCAACAGTACCGCCCGAAATATTGATGTAAACGTTACCGTCAACATTTGATCTATAACCCGAAGTAAGTGTAAGTCTTGCAATCTTGCCGGCGGTCATATTGAAGTATACGTTACCTATCTGACGGAAGCCATACTGAATACCGTCGTCTGCTACGTCTGTGCGTCCGGTTGAAACCGCACAGCATCCTGCAGTAGCAGAACCGTTTGAGTTCCAGACACCGCCGTTGCCAAGGTTAAGAGTAGAGTCGCCTATCATAACGCCGCCGAGGTTATTCAACCCCGCAGATGCGTGACCGGGTCTTGCCGTGGGGAATACTTTGGTGGACTGGGTATCAACGTTAAGATTCAACGTCGTGTTACCGGTAAACGTTCCTGTGTAATCCGAAAGCCCTACGCTGTAACCTATACCGCTTGCGATCTTGTAAGTACCGCCATTAAGAGTAAGAATGTAGTTACAGTTGACGTTCTTCGAAGCCGAAGAATAGAACGTTGCGGGATGGAGGGATTTTGTTGCTGTTGAACCGTAGTTTGTAATACCCGTAGAATCCAACACAACCGTACCGCCGTTTACTGCAAGTTCGACAGTACCGTGATCCTGACCGCCGTCTTCAAGGAATGAACCTGCATAAAGCCTTGGTCCGTTAACCGTACCGCCGTTTATTGTAAGTTTCATATAATTGGTATTATTTGCACCCGGAACACCGCCCACTACGGGATATTTTACCCAATCAACGGAAGAAACGGGTGTGCTTGTGGTGGAAACGTACGAGCCGCCTATTACATAAGCACCTGTCTTTACTTCACCGCCGTTAACAACGAGGTCTGATGAGCCGTACATACCCCATTCGGTAGCAGCGCCTGCCGTTGTGAACGCCGCGGTACCTGCATAGCTTCCGCCAATAAGCTTACCTTCAGCATTAACATAAGGAGCCGTCGAATTTGTTCCAAATATAAGCTTGCTGTTTCCTTTGATCTTTACGTTGGGAACAATGAAGTAGCAACCACCCACCGCTCTGCCGTTTGCAGAAGCGTAACCGGACTTAAATTCAAATGTAGAGTCACCGTTGCTCTCTGCAGATTTATGAGAAATAAATGAACCTGCAGATACTATGGAAAACACGTTTGTGTTTATAAATACGAGCGTTGAATCCCCTTCTTGGTTAGAGTACTCAGCTGTTAGTCTGGAGGCACCGTAATAGTTTCCGCTGAAAGAGCAGTTTTCAAGTGTACCGTGTATAGTACCGCTTACTTTTCCTTTGCCGGCAGTAACGTTACAACCGCCCGCAGAGGTGCCGGGAAGCTTAATTCCCTTAAAGTGATAAGTGATATTACCGCTCATTATTCCCCAGTAAGCATTCATATGTGCACCTGCGTGAAGCATACCGCCAAATGTAGGAACAGAAGAATTACCTTTTATATCCGTGTTATGGATATTAAAAGTTATGTTACCTGAGAATGTTTTCGTGGTCTCATAATTCGTTCCTGCAGTTTGAGCAAGACCGCCGCCGTATACGTCGGAAGCAAACGCTACACCGCCGTAAATATCGATCGTTGAATCACCGGAGTGAAGTGTTTGGTTTCCGTACATACAAGACTGTCCGTAGAATTTAGCCGCCGAACCAAATGTACCGCCGCTAACAACGATTTCCGTATTACCCGTATGCTTTGTACCTGTACCGCCAAACAAAGAGCCGCCCCAGATGTTCTTCGTAAAGTTTCCGCCTTCAATATTGAACTTTGTCGATGTAGAGTGAACGCTGTTCGTAGCCATATCAGCAGAGGTGCTTCCGTTGTAGCGGAAATACGAACCTGCATATACCGCACAGTTAAACTGTCCGCCCTTGATAGTAATATCAGCCGTTCCGCCCTTTACGCAGTCCGTCTTGTTTATCCATGCACCGAAACAAACGTCCGCAGAAAAAGTACCGTCTTCAATAACAATGTTCATATCTGCGAGCTGTTGGCCTCCGGCACCGTTAAGCATAGATCCGTATACGTTACTTGCATACGTACCATCGTATATATAAACCGTATTTGTACCGTAATTTTTTATCGATGCAACATCACTGTAAACACCGAGGTATAATCTACCGGTAACATTAGCATCGTTTATGGTAACTGTTGTATTTGCATACGATCTCGTGCTCTTAACAGTCGTCCATACACTCGCAACACCGCTGAGGTTTCCGCCGTCAACCGTCATAGTAAAATTAGGATAATATATGTGGTTGCTTTCGTTTCTTCCGACGGGGCCTACAGCTGCTGTCGCCCTTGCGATGGTACCTGTCGTATTGATATACAAGTTACCGTCGTGTGTGCTGTAATCCGCATTACCCGAAGCTGTGGCAAACCTCTCAACCGAAGCCCCGCCGAGAATTTGTACGTCCGAAGTTCCCAGAACGAAGATAAGTCCGTCCTTGCTGTGTGAATCTCCGTCAGCAGTAAATACGCCGCCAAACACATCATATGCCCTTGCAGTTCCCTGCAACGTGATCTTGGGATCATTCAAACAAATCGCTCTGTAGGGAGATATATCAAGACCTGAATCAACATGTCTTTGGTCGAAATAACCTTCAACTACAGAATAATCGGTTATAGCACTTACAACGTACCAAACACCCGAATTCAATTCGAGATTTGTACCGGCAACGTTGGCACGGGAAGAACCAACGGTAATATTTGTACCGAATACTGCAGATGCTCCGTCAGGAAAGAACAATGTATTCTTTGTTGTCGCTCCGTTTCCGCTTACTTTAAGATCTTCAAACACCATATTACCCCAGAATATGAGGTTAGATCCGCCCGTATTGAGCTCAACCGGAGATGACGAGTTTGCCGAACAGATAGTTACCGTTCCTTTAGGAATATTCGATTCGTTGCCTGCCACAACAGAAGCTGTTGCGGTAAAGCCTGCGTTCATAACAAACTTTACATCGCCGTAGTTTGCAAGATCCAATGCATATTCAAGCTTTTCTTCAAAGCTGTCTCCATCGTTGTAAGTTACCGTAACTTCATCGGTAGTACAAAATACAGCACCGGCGATAATAAGATCTTCGTCGGCATAGTAATAGTTGTTTCCGGCTTCCGCATAGCCGAGGCTGAGCACTTCAACGGTAACCGCGGTAGGCGTCGTATCGGTAATTACAGAGTCGAAATTTATTCCAAATATATTTCCGCCTTCGCCGTTCTGCATAAAGCCGTCAAAGGTAACTACTATTCTTCCTTCGTACATCTGCACAGACTTGTTTGCAAATGTATTGCCTTCCCAGTTTATAACGGGATCTGAAAGCAAAGATGCATCGTAATCAACTGCGATTTTTCCGCTTGTGATCTTACTATCGGTATAATACGAAATTCCTGCGTATGCGTTGTTTCCGTTTATTGATTCCGATACGTAGATCTGCGTATTATCTGTTTCTGCCTCGTTATAGCCGCCGATCGTACCGACCTCTGTCGCAAAAGACATATCGTCTGTTCTCATGGTAAACGAGCTTGTGTCTATATCAAAACCGTTAATAATGTCGTTGTGGTTTCCAACATAGTATTTATCCAAAATAGGAGAGTAGTAACGAACCTGTACCTCTTTTCCGTCCTCGGAGAAATAAAGCATAGCGATCATACCGGTGGGGCCCGCCTGGTCAAAATCGGGACCCTGGGGATTTACGCAAAGCTGATTTACAACGTTACCGTTTGTTCCCTCTGCTTTAACCCAGGTTACTCCCCATGCATACTGGTGACCGCAAATAACCATCTCGAGATTTTCATATTCCTTGATCCTATCCCAAATATCAGATCCGATAAGCTTGGAATCGCTTACTCTCGGCATATAGCTTCCGTCTGCCTCTATAAAGCAGTGCATCGTCATAATGACTCTGTGATCGGGATAGCTCTTGATTGCCGTGTCCAACCAAGCCAAAACATCCTCGGAAGGATATTTGTCCATAGTTACGATAAGATACTTATTCCCTTTGATCTCAATAGCTCTGTAAGAGTTTGTGATACTTCCGTTTGCCCCTCTGTACAAACCTGCATCGGTTGCAAATCTATCGGTGTATTCGGGAACGTCAAACCACCTGTCATACTTGGCCGTATCATCTCCGTTGCCCGTAAGCTTGTCGGAAAGTATATCGTGGTCACCGCGAACAAGTGTATAATCGAGTTTCCCGTTTAGCCTGAACCACTCCGCTCTTATAACATCCCATTCCCAATCATAGTTGAAGTTTGTCATATCACCCAAATTGAGAACGTGTTCGATCTTGTATTCATCCTTGTTTGCAAGAAGCCAGTCAAAATATGTATGGTAGAGCTCAGGGTAATATCCCGACAAAATTTGTGTATCTCCGACAATCGCCATTGAGTAGGCGTAGTCTGTAGGAGCAGGGACCTGCTCAGGTTCTACCCATTCGGACGACACTCTGTTGTTGATCATATCGTACTTGCCGGTCGCATCCTTGATGACCCTGGCTCCCTGTGCACCGTTAAGAGCGTATGCAGCAACAAGATTTGTATCGTCGAGGTCAATGCTGTACATAGATTGCTTGATTTCTTGAGCAGTTCTTACATCACTGTACACAGCAACAGAACGTACGCTTCCGATAAATGGATTTGTACCAACAGCATAGTCGCCGCCGATACACATAGGTCTGTTGTTGTATTTTCTGCTGGCATTCTTCTGTGCTTCTGTCATCTTAACAGTCGATGCCAATTCACCGTTAATGTAACAACGAGCTTCACCTGCCAAAGGATCGTCAACGATCGCAACATGCGTCCACTCGCTTGTCGAGATGTTCGTTCCGTTGAAATAGAAATGACAGGGCGTACCGTTGTCAATAGTGTTGATATAAAGATACGTGCGGCCGTATGTAAAACCTCTGAACCTTACACCGTTCTTTTCAAGCCCTTCATAGTTTCCAAAAATTACACCCTGCTCTTTGTTAAAGCCCTTAGGTGCCTTTACCCATGCCTCGTATGTATAAAGTTCTTCTTCCATTGGTTTTGAGGTTTGATAAAGACTTTTTCCGTCAAAGACCGTACCCTCGCCTTCGGATACTTCTAAAACGTTTGTTGCTCGGGATTCCGTATTATCAGCAGCGCCGGAAATGATAAACAGTGCCGCGGAAACTATCAACGCTACGAAAACCGATAACAAGATTTTTGTTTTGTTCCTCATAGTTTTTCTCCTGATTTTTGTTAGTTTATATTTTTTTATTTCTTCAAAAATTGTGATAAGGCATATCTTCAAAAAATCAATCATTTTTTGAAATATACCCGCCATTTTGCCGATATATCGCTCAACAATCGATTTTTGAAGTAATTTGACAATTTGCTTTTTTCTATGATATTTACAAAAAGCTGTCAGCCAACAAAAAAATGCTGCATTTTTAGTGCTTAATTGCCTCATTTTCCAACATTTGGTTAATTATCTTATACTAAAATGTATACTTTTGCAATAAATTCATACAACTCTATAATATATGAAAAAACACTCTTTTTCAATAAACTATTTTGATTAATAAACTTTAATGTTAAACTATATTGACATAAAGAGAGCAAACATATGAACATATTAGTTATTTTAGCTTTTAACTATCTTATCTCCTAAATTTATATAACACCAAACACCCCGATTGAAATAATTCGTTTTTTTATTGCCATCAGAATGCGGAGTGCATTATTTGTCAAAATAACATACGTGTTTATGGTTATTAAATGCAGTTTTGGTCAATATCGTTCAAATTCCTCATTGACAATTCATGCCTTCATATATATAATAAAAACATAAAGATGTCATTTTAGATCAACTTTTTCATGATAAAAAGATCGCATTTCAAACCATACTGAATCATTTGCGAGGTACCCTAATGAATAAAATAGACTTTTTTGACTATTATATAGATCACTCATCAACCAAAGCAAATCCGATAAAACCATACGTTATTTCATTTTATCACTTAGTTCTGGTTCTTGAGGGAACCATTACCTATATAGCAAACAACGAAAAGATCGTGCTGAAAAAAAACGACGCTTTGCTTCTCCCGCCCGGGACTTTAAGAGAAAGACTTTCCCCAAACGAATACGTCCATTTCGTCATCGTAAACTTTTTTTCTAACTCAGAAGACATGCCAAAAACCGCAATCACCTTCAGAAACTCGATCAACAAGATCATTCGTTCGTTGCTTGAAGTATATCCTTACAAAACCTTTCATTGCATAAATAATCCCGATATCCGTAACACAAAAACGTACAACACACTTTATAACATCTTCAACTGCATACTTATGGAGTTGTTTGAAACCCTCGACCAACCGTCAAAAAATCCACACATCATTGCAGCAATGAAGTATATAAACGAAAATATTACCATGCCCCTAACGCTTAATGAAGTCAGCCAAAATATACATCTTTCAAAAGAATATACCTCCCGACTTTTCAAGACTGAGATAGGCTCTACCGTTTCGGAATATATAAACAAACAAAAGCTGACACTCGCAAAGGACATGATCGCAAACCACAACCTCTCTCTCCGGAGCATTTCAGACTCTCTCGGATATGCGAATTACAGCTATTTCACAAAAATTTTTAAAGAGTACTTCCGCATTACTCCGCAAAAAATGCGTAGCGAAATGAATAAAAACAGTTAAAAAAAGCCCGTAAAAACGGGCTTTTTTATTATTTTATTATTTCTTTCCTTCTTTTCTCTTGTCAAGAAGATTATGTATTCTGTTTACGGGATTGAGAAGTTCGCTTATGGTCTCGTCGTGGTTAAGCGTATCAATCAGCATAGCCACGTACTTGCACATATTAACTTCATAATACCAAGGACGCTGGAGAAGCTCGGGCTTTCTGTAGTTGAGGTTGGTCGTGAATACCTTTGTAATAAGTCCCTTTTCGTAAGCATCGTCAAACTTATCGAATCCGTTGCAGAAAAGTCCGAATGTCGAGAATACGAATATTCTCTTTGCGCCTTTTGATTTAAGCTGTGCAGCAACGTCAAGCATAGATTCGCCTGACGAGATCATATCGTCAACAACGATAACGTCTTTTCCCTTTACCGACTTGCCGAGATATTCGTGCGCCTCGATCGGATTTCTGCCGTCCACTACTCGTGTATAGTCGCGGCGCTTGTAGAACATTCCGAGATCAAGACCGATAACCGAGGAATAATACATACTTCTTCCCATAGCACCTTCATCGGGAGATATCATCATTATATGATCTTTGTCAAACTCGATATCGGGAACAGCTTTCACCAAAGCTTTTATCATCTGGTATGTAGACTGAACGCTGTCAAAACCGCTGTTCGGAATCGCATTCTGAACTCTGGGGTCGTGCGCGTCAAACGTAATAATATTCGAAACGCCAAGGTTTACAAGTTCCTGGAGAGCAACCGCGCAGTCAAGCGATTCTCTCGCAGCTCTCTTATGCTGTCTGCCTTCATAAAGCATAGGAATGATCACCGAAAGTCTGCGCGCTTTGCCCGCGATCGCACCGATAACCCTCTTAATATCCTGATAATGATCGTCGGGGCTCATGGGCACTACCATATCGTACATCTTATAAGTTACTCCATAGTTAAACACGTCAGCGATAATAAACACGTCGTGTCCTCTCATAGAGTTCTTGAGCAAGCATTTCGCTTCGCCCGTTCCGAATCTGGGACAGTTGGCATTGATCACGAATGAATCTTCCGTGTTGCGCCATTGCTTCAGATAATAGTCAACATTTCCGGCGAATTCTTCGCCGCCCCTCATACTGATTACACTAAGTTCTCCAAAAATATTGTCCTTCATACTTTCCCCCATAACAGAATATTTGACTTAAAAACAGTTTAACATACCTTTTTGTCCTACATACACGTTTATTATAGCATACTTTGTCGCAAATGAAAATACAGTTTCTTAATTTTCTTAAAAAAATTTTTTTGAATTTTTCTACTTGTTCAATTTGCACTATTCGTGGTAATATTTTTATTTTTTATCGTTAGAATTATTGAATAAATATGTATTATGTGTTAGAATAAATTTGATCTTTTGTATCAAGCAGAAAGGACAGTTTTTCATGGTTTTTAGTTTTAAAGGAAACACAAAAGAACTTAACAACGGTATTTTTGAGCTTGCAAAACATCTCGGAGTCTCTCTTGACTGCAACAGTTACGTTTTCTCCGTTATTCAAAAAGACGGCGCTGACCTGTCTGTCTCGTTTAACGGCACAAACGGGAAAATAGTATACGACAAAAAGCACCATTTTTTCAGAGCGTTCGGTCTTGCCGTTGAGCACATCCAAAAAGGCGAAAAAAGCTTCAATCTGACAGAAAAAACCTATTTTGACTCAAACGGTCCCATGTTCGACCTTTCTCAAGCAAGCGCTTCTTTTAATATAAAAGAACTGAAAAACATAATCAGACAGCTCTCCCTTATGGGACTTAATACGCTTATGCTTTACACCGAGGACAACTACGAGGTGAAAGAGCAACCGTATTTCGGATATATGCGTCCTAAATACTCTCAAAAAGAATTAAAAGAGCTTGACGATTATGCCTATGATCTCGGAATCGAGATGATCCCCTGCATACAAACGCTTTCACATCTGCAAGAAGCTTTAAAATGGAAGTGTTACAACAACATCAAAGACTATGATTCGACCCTCCTTGTAGGAGTTGACGAAACTTATAAATTTATAGAAGATATTATAGTTGCCGCATCGAGTCCGTTCCGCACAAAAAAGATACATATCGGCATGGACGAGGCATTTAATTTGGGAAAAGGAGCTTTTCTCGATAAATTCGGATACAAACCAACGGTTGAGGTAATGAAAATGCACCTTGACAGAGTGATCGGGATCGTTCGTAAGCACGGTCTTTCTCCCATCATGTGGGACGATATGTTCTTCGCATCGTTTGGAACTACAAAGCATTTTCAGCGCGGCGCGGTCATTCCCGAAACGGTGAAAAAAATCGTCCCCGAGGATATGACCATAGCATACTGGGATTACAGCCACATTTCCGAAGAGGATTATTCCGATTTTATCCGCCAGAGATTTGAGCTCTGCCCCAGAATCATCTTTGCAGGCGGCATCTGGTCTTGGCTCGGCTATTCACTCGCGTGGACACACACGAAAAACGCATCTATAAATGCACTTACGGCTTGCAAAAAAATGGGCGTAAAAGACGTATTTGTTACTACTTGGGCAGATCACGGTGCAGAATGTCTTATAAACACTACCCTTATCGGTTGTCAGCTTTATGCAGAAATGGGTTATGCCGAAGAGTTCGACTACGGCAAGTTCTGCGACAGATTTAAGTTTATAACCGGCGGAAACGTTGAAGATTTCGAAAACCTCGAATACTTCGACAAAACGCCGCAAACAGAAAACGTCTCCGACAGCCACCGTTACAACAACTCAAAATACATTATGTGGCAGGATATCCTCACCGGACTTGTTGATCAAAACATAGAAGGATACGAGCTCAACAAGCATTACGCCGACCTTGCAGACAAAATGCAGACTGCAATGACAAGAAACGGTCAGTTCAACTCTATGTTCAAAATGAGTTATCTCGCCGCAAAAGTCCTTGAAGTAAAGGCTGAAATGGGCATAAGACTTACAAAAGCATACAGAAGCGGCGACAAAGAGGCTCTGAAAAGCTTCGCAAGCACCGAGCTCCCCGACTTAAAAGAAAGGGTAATTAATCTCAGAAAATCACATATGAAATGTTGGTTCGAGATCTATAAAAATCTCGGCTGGGATCTGTTCGACCTTCGTTACGGCGGTCTTATATACCGAATAGAAAGTGCGATAGAAGAGATTACGGCTTATCTTGACGGAAAGCTCGAAAGTCTTGAAGAACTCGAACAAGTGAGACTTCCCTTCGACGGAATAGAAGGCCCAATTCGCTATATGAATTTATACGACAGGGTTGCTTCGCCTTCAAAAATTGTTGCAAAAATATAATTTAGTCATAAATATATAAGGAGATCTATTATGAATTTCAAGTTTATCGGTCTTGACGAAACGTTGAAAAAGGGACTTGGCGAGCTTGCCGACTACCTTGGCGTCACGTTGGGAGAGGGCGGTTATGAATTTACCGTTACTCAAAAAGCAGGCTGCAACATCGTAGTCACTTTGGAAAACAAAAAAGGAACTATCGTTTACTCCGAAAAATGCCACTTTTTCAGAGCATTCGGCCTTGCCGTTGAGCACGTTACAGACGGAGAAGAATCATTCAAAATCGAAGAGGTTCCCCAGTTCGAAATGAACGGACCTATGTTTGACGTTGCACAGGGCAACTCGGCTTTCAATATAAAAACCCTTAAACAGGTTATTAAACAGCTTTCTCTTATGGGTCTCAACACCCTTATGCTTTACGCCGAAGATACTTTCGAAGTTAAAGAACAGCCCTATTTCGGTTATATGAGAGCCAGATACACCGAAGCAGAAATGAGAGAGCTCGACGACTACGCGTATGATCTCGGCATCGAAATGATCCCCTGTATTCAGACGCTCGCGCACATGCCCGACACGCTTCGTTGGAAGTGTATGTATTATATCAGAGACTATGAGGAATGTTTGCTCGTCGGAAAACCCGAAACTTATAAGTTTTTGAGAGACATTATCTCAGCCGCTTCCCGCCCATTCAGAACAAAAAAGATACATATCGGTATGGACGAGGCTTGGAAACTCGGCAGAGGAAAGTATATCGACAACTTCGGATATAAACCCGCAAATCTCATTATGCAGGAACACCTTGCAAAAGTTATGGAGATCGTTGACGATTTGGGACTTGAACCTATGATGTGGGACGATATGTTCTTCCGTACGGTCGGAAACAAAAAGTATTATCAGCCCGACGTTATATTCCCACAGTCCACACTCGATATGGTTCCCAAGAATATGAGCTGTATCTATTGGGACTACTACAAAATAACACAGGAAGAATACGAAAATGCCATCCCCACTCACCTTCAGCTTACCGAAAAGGTCATTTTCGCGGGCGGTATTTGGACGTGGATCGGTTACAGCTTGGCTTGGAACAAAACAAAAGTATCCACCGAATGTGCTCTTAATGCTTGCAAGAAAAAAGGCATCAAGAAAGTATTTATGACTACGTGGGGAGACAACGGTACCGAGTGCCTGCTTACAACCACGCTTATCGGTTGTCAGCTCTATGCCGAACACGGATATTCCGAAACGATCGACTACGAAAAATTCGCAAAGAGATTCAAATTTATCTGCGGAGCAAACGTCGACGACTTCGCTCTCCTCGAAAAACTCGACAGAACGCCCGATATGGAACACATGGTCGATTCCTCAAGATATAATCCCTCGAAATTCCTTATGTGGCAGGACATTCTGACCGGTCTTGCTGACTACAACATCAGAGGCGTTGAGCTTGACGCTCACTATGAAAAGCTAGCAAAAGATCTTAAAGAAGCAATCGGCAGAAACGGTCAGTATGACGATATTTTCGAATTCAGCTATCACGCGGCAAACGTCCTTTCCAAGAAGTCACAAATGGGTCTCCGCGTTACAGATGCATACAAAGGAGGAGATAAAGCTGCTCTCCGTAACTTTGCAGAAGTTGAACTTCCCGATCTCATAAACAGAGTAAACGATCTCTGGGAATGCCACAGAAAGAATTGGTTCAAGATCTACAAGGCGTTCGGATGGGATATAATGGATATGCGTTACGCATCGCTCGTCGGCAGAATCAGAAGTGCAATTATAGAGATCAAGCAATACCTTGACGGCGAAATGGAAATAATCGAAGAACTCGAAGAAACGAGACTTCCCTTGCACGGTCAGGAAGGTCCTATCCAGTATATGAACTTCTACGGCAAGATCGTTTCTCCCTCGAGAATCGCTCCCGAAGCATAAAAATTTTTTAAGGCGGTATGTGATCACATACCGCCTTTTTTATACAAAAAAACGCACACGGACTATCGCGACGGGTGCTAAAGGACAGTAAAAGAGCCGATATGGATTTGATTCCCTATCGGCTCTTTTGTATAGCACTAGCACTTTCGGTGGTGAGTAAGTGCGCTCTTCCTGATAGTTTTTAGTGATATGCTGCCGCTTTGCAACAGCGTGATATTTTTGCTTCGCAAAAGTGATATTGCTCTGTAAACAGAGCAGTTATATTCCATTCGCCTCCAAAACTCGCGTAGCGAATACCACTCGGCATAAGCCGAATACCACTGCGAAGCAATAGAACTCGCCGCAGGCGAATAGAGTTGGCGTTGTGTCCTTAGGAACACAACGCCATCCGCATGCGTTTTTTCTTATTCGGTTATTTATCTTTCTTCTCGATAATAGTTTGTACCGCAGCAGGCAGGTTGATCACCCTTGCCTTTATCTCTAATGGAAGAGATAATAAGAACTATAAACGTGATAAGGAACGGAAGCATATCGTAGAAGTCGCCGGGGACGCTCTTAAGCCATCCAAACACGTTCGGGAAGGCGTCGCTGAGGTTTGAACCTCTTGCTTTTAATGCCAACAAAATACCGAACAGGAATGAACCGAACAGCGCTTTTGCTGTACTCCATTTTGCAAAAATAACGAGTGCAACGGCAATCCATCCCATACCGTTTATCCAGTTTTCGTTCCATTCGCCGCCATTCATAAACACAGCAATGTAAAGTCCGCCGATACCGGTAATGCCCGCACCCATAATTATGTGCAGATATCTGTACAGCGTAACGTTTACACCGCAGGCATCAGCCGCACCGTAGTTTTCACCCATAGCGCGAAGCTTCAATCCGTTTCTCGTCTTTGACATATATACCCAAAGAAGTATAGCCAATGCTATTGAGAAATACACCAAAATATTGTATGAGAAAAGCAGTTTTCCAACGTAAGGAATATCGCGAAGGAAAGGGATCCCCTCCTCTGCCATCAGATGCTTCATGCTGTCAAAATCAGTTGATTCTTTAATCTTCGGAAATGCGTTCGCATTACGAAGAGATGTTCCGATGAAACGGTATACACCGACACCGAATATTGTGAGAGTTAATCCCGTAACGTTCTGGTTAGCCTGGAACGTTACTGTCAGAAATGCGTAGATCAATCCGCCCAATGCAGCAGTTAGAAATGCTGTCAAAATACCGATCAACATACTGTCGGTCACACAACCGAAGTAAAAACCGCCGATAGCACCCATCGCCATCAAGCCTTCGACACCGAGATTAAGGCTTCCCGCTTTTTCTGTTACGATCTCGCCTGAAGTACCAAACAGAAGTGCAGTACCCAGCTTTACGGAGTAAAAAAGGAAATCAATTATTGCGCTCATTTTTTACCTCCCTGCGATTTTATGTTAAGTACGATCTTATAGTTTGTGAAGAAGTCTGCCGCAAGAACCGTAAACAGAATTATGCCCTGCAATATCGATGAAACGGCAGGTGAAATACGGAAAGCTGTTTCCGCAAAACCGGACCCCTTTGTAAGTATACACATCAACACTGTCGTTATCAAAATTCCGATGGGATTCAGTTTCGAAAGCCATGCAACAGTAACACCCGTCCATCCAACGTCGCTCGTAAAGCTGTCTGCAAGGCGGTAGTTTGCCGCTTTGCCCGACACCTGAAGCATACCTGCAACACCTATCATGGCAGCACTTATGAACATGGTTCTGATTATAATCTTCGGAACGTTCATTCCTGCATATTTTGCGGTATTAACACTGTCGCCGACAATAGATATCTCGTATCCCTGTTTCGTCTTTTTAAAGTAAATAAAGCACAAAACGACCAGAACAAGAGCTATTATAAGCGATACGTCAAATATTACGGTACCGATCGCCTTCTGCGGCATACGCGCATTCATCGGCAGATTCGCAAAGTCTCTGTTGTTTGGTTCTCCGCTTGGTCCAAGCTCTCCAAAGAATGCATTATACTTCAAGAATTTAAGCAAACAAAGAACTATGTAGTTCATCATGAGAGTCAAAAGGGTTTCGTTCGTTCCCCACTTAACCTTGAACAGCGCGGGGATCAATCCAACTATACCGCCGCCGATAGCTCCCGCAAAAAACATACAAAGCAACACAACTATGTTCGGGGCATCGATACCTCTGAAAAGGTTTGCCACAATCGTTGCAGCGATTGCACCTGCGATGAACTGACCTTCGCCGCCTACGTTCCAGAACTTCATTTTAAATGCAAATGAAATACCGAGCGAAGTTACCAAAAGCGGTGTGATCAATGACAAAAGACCGCTTATGTTGTTAATATTTCTTGTTATTTTAAAGCAACCCGTGATTATACTCAGGTAGTAGCTGAAAGGATTTGCACCGTTAAGCGCCACAAGAACTCCGCCGAGGCAAAGAGAGAGCATTATTGCCATAAAGTATACCGCTGCTTTTTTATACCAAGGCATCGTATCACGTTTCATCAAGTGAACGATCGGTTCAGCGTGTTTCTTTACCTTTTTGCTTGTAGATGTTGAATCAAACTCGTACTGAATTTCCTCTTCATCTTTTTGTACGGTTTCTTCAGATGATTTTTCAGCGGCACCCGCATTTGTCATAAGCAATCCGAGCTGCTCTTTCGTTGCAGTCTCAGCATCGACGATGCCCGTAACTTTTCCGTGGCAAAGCACCATTATTCTGTCGCAAAGTTCGAGCATTACGTCGAGGTCTTCGCCGACAAAGAGGATACCTGCTCCCTTTTTCTTTTGTTCATTCAGAATATCGTATATAATATACGAAGAGTTTATATCAAGTCCCCTGACCGGATATGCCGTAACGATAACCGACGGAGAGGATTCGATCTCTCTGCCGACGAGGACCTTCTGAACGTTACCGCCTGAAAGCTTTCTGACGGCAGTCTCTGTTCCGGGAGTGTTTATTTCAAGATCTTTTATAACCTTTTTTGCGGTCTCTCTCGCTTTTTTCGTATCAACAAACGGACTCAATCCTCTGCTGTACGTCTTCAGCATCATATTATCTGTTATACCAAGCGAAGGAGCAAGACCCATTCCGAGTCTGTCTTCGGGAACAAAACTCATGCTGATTCCGAGGTTTATGATCTCTCTGGGGGTCTTTCCTATTATATTCTTTCCCTTATAGTAAATACTGCCGCCGCTGTGTTTCTGGAGACCGGCGATAACCTCGCAAAGCTCCTTCTGTCCGCAGCCCGAAACGCCGGCAACACCCAATATCTCGCCGCTGTGAAGTTCAAAAGACACGTCTTCAATAGCATTGACGCCTTCCGACGGTACGGTTACATTCTCCATCTTTAAAAGAACTTCATCGCCCATGCAACGGGGTCTGTCAATAGCTAACTCTACTGCCTTTCCGACCATCATATCGGTAAGTTCTTTTGCCGTAGTGGCAGCAGTCTCAACAGTTCCGATACTTTCACCCTTGCGCAAGATCGTGACTCGGTCGCTTATTTCAAGCACTTCATTAAGCTTATGGGTAATTATAATAATTGCACAGCCGCTCTTTTTCATTTTTCTCAATATGGAGAAAAGCTTGTCCTTTTCCTGAAGCGTAAGCACCGCCGTTGGCTCGTCAAGAATAAGAATGTTTGCACCGTAATACAAAACCTTCAAAATTTCGACGGTCTGCTTCTCGCTGACTCCCATATCGTATACGCGTTTTTCGGGATCGATCTCAAACCCGAACTTGCGGCTCATTTCTTTGATCTTTTTAAATCTCTTCTTCGTCAAAAAATACTTATCGGTTCCCTCTTCTTTGTCCGAACCGATGAGAATATTGTCGGCTGCCGAGAATTTTTCTACCAGCTTATAATGCTGGTGTACCATACCGATTCCAAGTCTTTTGGAGTCCTCGGGGGACTGAATAACGACCTTTTCCCCGTTTATGAATATCTCGCCTTCATCGGGAATGTATATACCCGAAAGCATATTCATAAGCGTGGTCTTTCCGGAACCGTTTTCACCCAAAAGTGCCAAAATCTCGCCCTTGTTTACCGACAGATTTACCCCTTTATTTGCATGAACCGAACCGAACGTCTTACTGATGTTTTTTAGCTCAATGGCTAATTTTCCGCCAGATACCTTTGCCATAACGTCTCCTGATCATTTTTTATATTATAAATATGCTTCTCCCCGAAATCGGAGAGAAGCATATTATAACGTTTTGTTTAAATAATTACTTGAGAACTACGCCTTCTACGAAATAGTTCATTGTACCTGTGATAACGCTGTCTTCAACAGATGCACCGCCTGCAGCTACAATTACTTTACCTGTGTTGTCTTTAAGATCTGCGTTTGTCTTAACGATCTTACCGTCAGCAAAGCTGAGTTTTACACCGGAGAATACGTCCCAACCGCCTTCTTTGAAGAGGTCTTTAACGAGGTTAATGTATTCTTCTGTGTTTTCTGCACAGTTCTTGGATACGGGAGATACGTCCACAAGTCCGTCAGCCAAGCTGCCGTAGTAGTTGCCGAACTCTGCCCATTTACCGTCCATAGCCGCCTTAGCTGCTGCTGTGTAGTAAACGCCCCAGTTCCAAATGGGAGCTGTGAGGTGAGCGTTGGGAGCTTCCTTTGTCATATCGGAGTTGTATCCACAACCGAATACGCCCTTTGTCTGAGCAGCGATCTGGGGGTTAGCCGTGTCGCAGTGCTGAGCAATAACGTCACAACCGAGGTCGATCAAAGCTTCTGCATAAGCAGTTTCGTTTGCGGGATCGAACCAGCTGTTGAGTGTCTTTACGTATACTTCAGCTTCAGGGTTTACAGTCTGAACGCCGAGAGCGAATGCGTTGATACCGCTGCAGGTCTCTGCAAGTTCCGTACCAAATGCTGCAACATAACCGATCTTGTTAGACTTTGTCTTAAGACCTGCTGCAATACCGGAAAGGTAACGAGCCTGGTAAATTCTACCAAAGTAGTTATTGAAGTTGGTACCGTTGCTCTTGTAACCTGTGCCGTGAGAGAAAATAACGTTGGGGTATTCAGCTGCCATAGCTTCGCATGTACCCATATAGCCGTAGCTTGTAGCAAAAATCAAGCTGCAGTCTTCAGAAATACAAGCTTCGATAGCCTGTCTGATTGCCGCGTCATCCGTATCGGCAACGTTGAGCTTACGAACGATCTGATCGTCGGTCAAACCGAGATTCTTCTGCATTTCAACGATACCGAGGTCATGTGTATAAGAATAACCGGAACCGTCTGCGGGATCTCCAATGTGGATAACACCAACTTTGAAGTCCTTCTTTTCAATGGGTGCAGGAGCTTCTCCGCCGTTGTTTTCTGCAGGAACGTCACAAGATGCAAAGCATACGAGTGCTGTTACTACCAACAACGCTGCCAAAAGAACTGAGAGTAACTTTTTCATTTTGTTTTCTCCTTTTGAATAAATAAAATTGTGATTATAATCAAGTGCATCTGTATACACTAATGATTCAGAAACAGAGTTTAAACCTTCTTATTTTATTAAAAAAAGAACACCGATACACGATAATTGTACACTATTCGACACGGTTTTGCAATAGTTTTTTCAAATATTAACAACATTTTCACTACGCGACATAATTGTTAACCATTTCTGTCTCATTCTTAATTTTATTAAGTTATTTATTTATTTTTTTAACTTTGTTAATTATTGTTGGTTATTTTTTATATTATTTTCACAAAAGCGCTGCCGGATCGCTAATATTTTCGTGAATTCTTTACATTGACACATTTGTTTTACGGACAGTATAATATTATCAAGATAAAAAGAAATACGAGCTCAAAAAGCAGGAGGTAATTAACGTGAACAGATATGTTAACGAAACGATAGCTCAAATAAAAGCTTCTAACAAAAGCGAACCCGAATTCATACAAACAGTGGAAGAAGTATACGAAAGCCTCTCTGCCGTAGTAGATAAACATCCCGAATATGAAAAATACGGAATTCTCGAAAGAATGGCAGAGCCTGACAGACAAATTGCATTCAGAGTTACTTGGGTCGACGACAACGGTAAAGTAAACGTCAACAAAGGATATAGAGTACAGTTTAATTCAGCGATCGGACCTTACAAGGGCGGACTTCGTTTTCACCCCTCTGTATATATGGGAATAATGAAATTTCTCGGTTTTGAACAAACGTTCAAAAACAGCCTCACCGGACTCCCCATCGGCGGCGCAAAAGGCGGCTCGGACTTTGATCCACGCGGAAAGAGTGATGCTGAGATCATGCGTTTTTGCCAGAGCTTTATGACCGAGCTGTACAAATACATCGGTCCCAGCCTTGACGTTCCCGCAGGCGATATAGGCGTCGGCGCAAGAGAGATCGGCTATCTTTTCGGACAGTACAAAAGAATTAAAACAAGTTTTGACAACGGTGTTATCACAGGTAAAGATCTGAGCTACGGCGGTTCTCTTATAAGACCCGAAGCAACCGGATTTGGTGCAATTTATTACGCCGTCGAAGTATTGAAACACTTTGGCGAAACCATTGAAGGAAAAACCATTGCGGTATCCGGATTCGGAAACGTATCTTGGGGAGTATGTAAAAAGGCTGACGAGCTTGGTGCAAAAGTTGTAACGATCTCGGGGCCCGACGGATACGTCTACGATCCTGACGGTATCGTCGGAGAAAAGGTCGACTATTTGCTTGAAATGCGCGCATCGGGAAGAGATAAAGCCGAAGACTACGTAAAAAAATACCCAAATGCAAAATTCTTCAAGGGAGAAAAACCGTGGGGAATAAAAGTTGATATCGCTATGCCGTGCGCTACCCAAAACGAGATCAATATGGCTGAGGCTGAAAAGATCGTTGCAAACGGCGTTAAATATTATATAGAAGTTGCAAATATGCCTACGACCAACGATGCTTTGAAATACTTGAAAGAAAAACTTGACGCCGTCGCTCCTTCAAAAGCAGTAAACGCAGGAGGCGTTGCAGTTTCCGCGCTCGAAATGAGCCAAAACAGCATAAGATACAGCTGGACAAAAGAAGAGGTAGATTCAAGGCTTCAGCAGATCATGAAAAATATCCACGACGAATCCGTAAACAAAGCGGAAGAATACGGCTTGGGTTACGATCTCGTTGCCGGCGCAAACATTGCAGGCTTCTTGAAAGTTGCCGATGCTATGCTTGCTCAAGGTATACTCTGACCATCAAAAAACAAACAAAGTGTATGTGTTCAGTCAGATCACATACACTTTTTCTTTTGTTTTATTTACGAGAATATATAAATTCTTTTCTGCACAGCTCCGCATCTCCGCTGTGCAATCCGCCCTCGATCAAAAGGGTATATCTCCCCTCTTTGACGTCATCGGTAAACAGTTTTTCGGAATACTCTGCCAGAGCTACTGCATTTTTGCCGTATCTTTCGTGGTATTCCGTCTTGTTTATCAAATTTCCGTCAGCATCGTACAGTTTTAAATAACAGTATATTATCGGATAATCGGAAGACACTACTCCGTTCAGTTTACCCTTTTTAAGATTATCATCAGTCGGCTCTTCATCTAAAGCAATAAAAGGAACTATACTTTTATTCGTCTTATAGACTTCCAGCGTCATTGCCAGATAATTCTTTTCAAAAAGAAGTTTAAAACTGTATTCTTTACCCACACGCCAAGTAGTTTTTACTCCATCGTTTCTTGTCTTGTCAAAAGAATCAGTCTGCTCAATACAAACCAAATAACTATTTTCGGGATCTATTTTCCCGCCTGCCGTTACCACATGTGCTTTTTCCAAAACCATACGGACATGACATAATCCCGAAGTCTCATTCTTCTGCATAATTATGTCGCCCATATCTGCCATGGCGTACGCTGCATATATCGCATCTTCCCCGTTCGCGTCCCTGATATCCGCCGTTTTCATTACTCCGTCAGGTACAACAAGATCTCCGTAAAGCTCACCTATATATTCTTTTTTAAAGCTCGGCATATACTGGCGGGCAATATGGTTGGCAATCGGAGAAAATTGCTGTATTGCGCAACCGGTAGACGAGTTGCATTCAACTCCCCATACGAAGAAATTAGTATCGGAAGAGTTTTTTACGGCATCCGGAGTCGGGTCACGAAACTCGCCGTTGTTTTCTTCTATATTTTTTAAAAACTCACCCAAACTCCTGTTTGAGCTTGAATACGGAAGACCAACGTATTTTTCACCCTTTTCAAACGTGTGGCTGTATTTCCAGTTTTTTCTGTTAAGCCCCGTCGAATACGTTTCAGCACATACCCATTCAAGCGTAGCCATTTTTTTCATATGATCGACCGCCGCCTGACGAAAGCTTCCCTTTGGCAAGGAAAATGCAACAAATTTATAGTATTTAAACGGGAATATGCCTTCCGGTAATATGCCGTTTTCTGACTCATATCTCTCCATACGTATATTCCTTCCGTTAGCCTTTATACTCAAAATCGATCCTACACAACTCAGCTTCACCGCAGTAAAGCCCCGCTTCAATTACAAACGTGTATTTCCCCTCTCTTACCCCATCAAACAATGGAAAAGAGTAATTTCTTAAAGATATTTTAAAACCGCCCATTCTATCCTGTCTTATTTCTCTCTTTACCAAATTTCCTTGTGTATCATACAAGCTCATATAACAATACTGAATAGGATAATCCGAGCTGACCGTTCCTACGATAAGTCCTTTTGAAAGCTGTTCCTCAGACGTAGCTGTGTCCAACGCCAAATAAGGTATGACCGATACGTTTTTTTCATATATCTCAAAAGTGATCGGAACGTAGTTCTTTTCGTATAGTTCTGAAAAAGTATACTTTTTGTCAACTCTCCAAGTGGTCTTTACTCCGTCTTTTCTCGTTGTATCAAACGCGTCCGTCTGTTCGGTACAAAGAACATAGCTTCTTCCGGGAATGATCTTTCCCGCAACTGTTTTTGAAACCACAGGGGCCTGGGATATCATTCTTACATGACAAACTCCGGCAGTTTCATTTTTGCTCATAATAATATCACCAAGTCCAAGCGAGGTATACGAATTATACATAACATCCGCAGTATTCTCTGCGATTATATCCGCAGTCTTTTGCAGTCCCGGCGTCACTTTGTAGTCACCGCAGATAACGCCCACAAATTCGTCCGTAAAGCTTGGCATATACTGGCGGGCGACGCTTCTTACATCGGGAGTAAAAAGCTGGAAACACGCCGTCGTCGCCGAACTGCATTCCAATCCCCATATATCCCAAGACTGTTCTCCGTCCGAATATTTTGAAGCACAGCTGAACGTGCCATCGTGTTCGCTTATATACTTTTTAAACTCACTGAGAGGTCTGTTAAACGACGAGTAGGGCAATCCCCTATAAGTATTCCCCTTTGTATACTCAAGCGAGTACTTCCAGTTTTCTCTGTCTTTTCCGGTAGAAAAGGTCTCACCGCATACCCACTCAAAATTTGCAAGCTCTTTCATACGGTCAACCGCTGCCTGTCTGAAATTTTCCGGCAGATCAAACTTCACAAACGAATAGTATTCATCGGGATCGACACCTTCGGGTAAATCGCTCCTTGGAGTTTCATCTGTCGGAGGCGGATCCTCTCCCTTCGGACTTTCACTCGTGGTATCCGCATTCCCGTTCGCTGCTTCCGGTTCTTTTTGCGCCGTTCCGCAAGCACACGCGGCAACGCAAAAAACAAAGATCAATGCATATATAATAATCTTTTTCATATCGCAACCTCCGATTTTTCTTTTACGCTCCTTATTATATCACAATATCTCTGCCGTATTATATAACAAAAGCAAAAAACACTTGCACAAAAGATAGATTTATGCTACAATACGGCCGGGTGATATCATGAACAACCAATACGTATCCACAACTCCAAAAAATAAAGTTAAATACCCGTTACATCGACACAAGAGCTGGGAAATACTTTACTATCTCAGCGGGAAGGGATATCTTGAAACTCCGGGAAAGAACCTATTTTTCGAACCCGGAACGATCATCGTAGTCCCCCCGAAATTGCTTCATGGCTCCGTGTCAGAAAACGGTTTTAAAAACATATCTATGGGTGGAGATTACGGTCACCTTTTTATGACGAACGAGCCATTCGCCGTAACCGATCCCCCCAACCGAGAAGGAAAGATCTTGGCAGAACTGATCTATGCGAACAGGTTCTCCTCCCCGGATTACCTTTCTGCACTGTGTACGGCTTTCATACGCTTTATTCTCCAAAACTCAACACACGAAACTCAGCTTTCACGCACGGTATCACAAATCATAGTTGATATTACAGAGCATTTTTCCGACCCAAATTTCAACGTTACTTCTGCTTTAAACAAAAGCGGATATGCCGAAGACTATATAAGAGCAAAATTCAAAGAGATCACCAACAAAACACCAATTCGGTTTTTGACAGAAATGAGGGTCGAGCATGCAAAAAAACTATTTGAGATATACGGATACAGCCGCTCAGTTGCAGAAATAGCCGAGGGGTGCGGTTATAACGATCCGATCTATTTTACAAGAGTTTTCAAAAAAATCGTCGGTATCTCTCCCGATGCCTTTAGAACACAAGCAATTTAAAATCAAAAAGTGTTGCAGAGCAAACGCTCTACAACACTTTTTTGTTCTTGTTATAAATGATTCCCAAACCTTTTAGCAATAAATACTCATCCGTTATGCTCTTCCGTTTTGTATGTTTGCAGATAAAACCTGCCAAACCTCCCGTAGTTACAATAGTTTCGGGTTCTCTTCCGAGCTCCTCTGCAAAACGGTCAATAATACCGTCAATAGCTCCGGCATAACCGTATACTACACCCGAGCGCATACAATCAACGGTGCCCGAGGCTATGGCTTTTTTGGGCAAAGCCACGTCTATCTTAGGCAAAAGCGCAGCTTCGTCGGCTAAGGCGTTAAGCGATACGTTGATTCCCGGCATAAATGCTCCGCCGATAAACCTTCCGTTTTCGTCGACAACGGTCAACGTAGTGGCAGTTCCCATATCAACGATAACACAAGGCAGACCGTATTCCTCTTTTGCTCCGACGGCGGTCGCAACAAGATCCGAAGCAACAGTTCCCGGATCGTCGGTTAAGATATGTATACCGCTTTTCACTCCGACTCCGACGACCAAAGCGTCAAGCCCTGTGAGTATTTTCACAGCATCCTTCATTATTTGGGTTACAGGTGGCACAACAGACGAAATGATCGCGCCGTCAACTGCCGACGTATCAAAGCCGGACAAGCCAAGTATCTGTTTGATATCGGAAGCATATCCGAAAGAAGATTGTTTTTCGTCCGTCTTCATGCTCATAACCGGCGGAATGAGCCCTCCGTCGCCGAGCACTCCGAATACTATATGCGTATTTCCTACATTTATTGCAAGAATCATATCTGTTCTCTCTTATACCTTTTTCTTTACTGTTTCGGAAACTCTGACTATGATCGGAGATGCTACGATATTTATAATAAGTTCCGGAACAAAGTTACACAACACGATAAATATCAAAACAAACATCATAGGCGTATAACCTGCAGGCGTATTAGCTACAAGTACGTCAGAAAAAATTCCGCAAAGTCCGGTAAGGAATATTCCCGTATTGATAATAGGGCAAAGCGCAGATGCAATAATCACCGCAACAGTACGTTTAACTTTCGTGAAATATTTCGCAACCAAGCCGGAAACGGCGCCTGCGACAGACGTCTTGATCAAGCAAAGTGCGATCGTAACGACGGGGTTCATAGTATACATTCCGACCGCCAAATTACCGGCAATGTGGGGCATCATTATTATCTGAGTAACTATGACCGCACCCATTATTGCTCCGAGCACCGCACCGTACAACGGACCAAACAACACTGCTCCGAGCACCAACGGTACGAGCGAAAAATTCAGTCCAACCAGCCCGCCGATAGGGGGAATAGGCAAATACTGCAATACTATCATAATAGCGGCAAACAATGCAGTCATTACCAACGATTTTGTTTTTTGTTTGTTTTTTTCCAATGACATATAAAATACCTCCTGCTACTGTCCCGATCAATTTCGGGTATAGTGCACAGTAATTATAACTCCATATTTTTTTATTGTCAAGACTCAAGACTAAAGGTGAGACCCGCGGTTTGCACGGGCAAAAAAACAAAAAAGGAGTTTTATAAAAAAACTCCTCTTTATACTCATATCAGTTATTATACTTTGTGCCGAGTACGATCGCCACGACTACAAGTGCAATTATAAGAACGGCAATTCCTATAAATACCCATGTAAAAATATTGTTCGAGAAGATCGAATCTCCGTCTTTCTCTTCCTCGTCATTTTTCTCATCATCCGTATTCGGAGCTTTTGTTTCGGGTGTGTCTGCCTTGTCCGTTTCGGGTTCCGTCGTTTCCTCTTCCTCTGCTTCTCCCATTTCGGCAAAAGCAAATCTCTGGAAAGTCTTTTCCAAGGGATCGTACATATACAAAGTCTTTTGACCTGCAGCGCCTATAGCATAAACCAAACAGTGATTGGGCTCTTCTGCGTTTGAAGGAACAAGCGCCTCTACGTTTTTACCGTCAACGGTAAACGTACCGAGTTCATAACCCTCGGGCGCTTCAACTATCTTCACGTCGAGTAACATCAGAGAGTTCTGTGTCTGACCCAAATATTCAAAAGGTTTTGCCGTCATATTCTGAACGTCAACAAAATAGAAACCTTCGGGAACCTTGTCGTTACCGAGCAGATAAACAGCAGGACTTCCGTATTCATCGTAGCGGATAGCATTCACCTCAACGTCTCCGAGAGTCAAAAGCACGACCTCGAATCCCTTCGGAACCTTGTTCGCGTCTACGGTTTTGGCAACCTCAGCCGTTACGCCCTCGCCTAACGTCAGGAAAACGTCGGTAGACAGAGGGTTCTTCCCTCTTGTAACTTTTATCGTATATATTTTCTTTGCTCCGTTTTCGGCAGTGACCGTAATTGCGATAGCGTTATCTCCGACCGCGAGTGAGTCGTTTCCGCTAACGTAGACCGATGCTCCGTTGTGGTTCTTTATAGCCGAAACTGCGATCGACTTAACCGAAAAGTCAACCGATGCCGTATATTCCGTAACATTTGGAGAAAAAGCAGGTGAAAGAACTCCGTTTCCGATCGTCAGCCCTTTAAGCGTTGCATCCGACGAAGCTTCGGGAACAGGTTTTATATTGATCGCCGAGTAACCGATCGCGCCGTGAGTAAGCTCATCGCCGCTTCCGCTGAAGAATTTCACTCCCGACGGATTCAAAGTAGTAGTTCCCGTTTTTTTCGTCTTAAAAGTAAGAGTAAAGCTCATTTTTGTTACAGAACCCGAGTTGGTCATATCGGATACCTGTATTACTCCGCCTTTGTCTACGCCCGAAAACCAGTTGGTATTTCCGTATGCGGAGACAAACTGCAAATACGACGTATCGTACGTTATGTTCATCTGATGTCCGCCGAGGTTATCGCCCTTTACGTCAACAACGACGCTGACGTTGTTTCCGACCGTTACGGTCGGGTCGGTAAACCAAAGCGATGCCGATGCCGCACTTGCATTCAATGCAAACAGCACGGCGGTCAAGCATACTATCACACAAGCCGTTACAATATGTAATAATCTTCTTCTGTTCATATAAATTCCTCTATAATTCATCAACAATTACAGCCAAGCAGTACCGAGTGTATGATTTCGGATCTTCAAAAGGTCGCCTATAGTTATCGTTCCGTCTCCGTCGATATCTCCGCACAGCATTTGAATATCATTCAAATTGCCCGATCCGAGCATCTTGTTTCGCACTTTCAAAAGGTCGCCTACGTTTACGTTTCCGTCTCCGTCGATATCACCCTTGACAGCTGCAGTGTACTTGGCATAAGACATACCGTTTGTCGTAAACACCTCTATAACATCGCCCGTTACGATCGCGTCGGTAGTGTTTTTCACCGTGCCGTCAGCCTTTTTGACGACTATATCGCCAAGACTTATAAAGCGGGATTTGAAATCAGCTATTTTCATTCCGGGAGAAATTCCGGGTACAGCCGAATTCTTTACAACAAAATTGTTCGTAAAGCTTACGTCTCCGAAAGTATCGGATTCTTCTTTCGCAACGGTAAGTTTGTACGTCCTAACCGTTCCGTTTCCTGCCGTAACCTTTATTTCGAACACGCTGTTTCCTTCAGAGATCGCGTGCTGTCCGACACCCTCCGTCTTTGCAGTTCCCTCCATTGTAACAGCGTTGATATTGATCGAGTTTACACTGGGCGGAAGAACGAGCATGTATTCAAGAACGTCGGGATTGAAATCGGGAGTGAGTGTATATCCTTCAACAGTCAACGATGAAAGCTTCATATTCGGCGAACCGTCACCCTTAGGCTGAGGACAAGGTTTTTCCGGCATCTTGTCATATATCGGTATATAGAAGGAGAGGGGTGTTTCTCTAAGCTCTTGCGTATAACCCGTCGCAAGTCTCGTCGCTTCAACAGCGGGACCGTATGCCGAAGTCATATACTGATGTGTAAAAGGATGGTCGCCCTGAACGTTAAATCTCTTTAAGTACAGAGTGTTCTGTCCTACCGTTATGTATCCGTCAGCATAGAAATACGCTCCGCCTTCAATAGCCTTCAGTCTCGTATTCCATGGACGTAGATAAGTCGTACTTCCTTCCCATCCGCCTTTCGCATACCAAAGACCTCTTTGTATCGGGTTCATTCCGTTTGCCGTATAAGCGCCTATATTATAATAATTGTAGTAACCTACGTATCCGGGATAAGTTCCGGAAATAATACTTGATCCCTGACTTCCGACCTCGATTATGATCATGGACGACAAAACGTAGGGGTTGACCTTATATTTTGTTCCCGCGTTAAAGATCGCCTCTGCATAATTCAAAGTAGTTCCGTCTGCGTCTACAACGTCTTTTTCCATAAACGTGCCCGCAATAACTCGCTTTACTCCGTCTATCGTCTGAACATTTGGATCGTAGCTCTGATCAAGGAACTGGAATACAGAGTTCACTCCGAGGAAGTTTCTGGGGTCCATATAGTGCATTATTACTTCTTTAGAGGCTCTGACCCATCTGTCGCCGTCATATATCAGCCACTGGTTCGTCTCCCAGTTATACGCTCCGTTTTCAACAGATTTCCACGATGACGGGAACGAGTTTTCTACCAAGCTTTTGTCAAGCTGCTGCGAAACGGCATAATCGAATTCAAAGCCAGTATGATGCGCCTTAAATACCCAGTTCGGATAAAGGTTATGTAGCTCACGCAAATACGGTTTATAGCTTTCGGGGAACTTCTGTTCATCCAAATAAGCTTCAAAATCAAAGGGTTCGGGCTCGGGTTCGGTAGTTTCGCCCGGTGCTGTCGTCTCACCGTCGGGGGACGTTGTTTCGCCGTCGGGAGCAGTGGTTTCACCGTCGGGAGCAGTAGTCTCTCCCGGAGCTGTCGTCTCGCCGTCGGGAGCGGAAGTATCGGGAGCTGCCGTAGTAACTTCACCCGTGATCTGTACGTAGTGAGCCGTAACGTAACCTACGTGATTATTGACCTCGACCAGATACCAAAGATCGGTATCTCTGATCGTCTCTCCCCTCTTTTCGCCGATAATAATAACGGTCGCTCCGCTGTCCACCGCGCATACGACTGCAGTGCCCGTGCTTGCATCTGCACGAACGTTAAGCGGAATACCGGGAGAGGTGGTTATCACACCGTATTTTTTCGTATACGGTTCGGCTCCGAAGATCGTATAGCCAACCGTAGCGAGAAATACAGCCAGGATAAGCACCGCCAATGCAAACTTCTTTATTCTGTTTTGACCAAAGTCAAAGCTCATACATTTCTCCTATTTAAACAAGTACACCCTTACAGGTGCGCACACATATATACATTATACAAAAATAATCGAATTTTGTCAACAAAACAAAGCCAATATGCTTAGCATTATTATAAGCCAATTTTTACCTTGCATATTTTCAGCCTGTCGTTCACATACTTTTAGCGTAAAACATAAATCGAAACAACGTATTTCTTCGGTTTATTTACAAGGAGATATTACAATGGATAACAAGAATCAGAACAAAACCAACAAAACTAACAAAACTAACAAAACAAATCGCACAGAAAACACAAACAAGAACGAACAGCAGGACTCCAACAACAACTGCCGCTGACGTTTCAACAATCAAAAAAGGTACGCTGTTAATGCGTACCTTTTTGTTGTTTATTTTAAGAAGCTGTTACCGTTATCCTGTCAAGCTCGACCGTGCCTACGGCAAGCTCAGCTTTAAGAGTATAGGTATAGCTCTTGCCGATGTAATTCGGACGATAGAGGTATTTGCCGGGATTGTCGTTATACGTTGTTTGTGTAGACGTAAACAAGTTGCCGACCGAATACGAGTTCTTGTTTGTCAAAGCTCTTGCAGTCGCCGTGTATACAGTTCCGTCTTCAAGTTCGATCGTCGCATATACCGCAAGTATGGGATAGTTCGATTCGATTATACCCATCTGACCCGACGTTGCGGTCTCGAGATTAGACTTCGTTGCTTTACGCGTGAGTCCGATATAATGGTTTTCCGACTCATTCGTCTTGAATTCGGTAGGTCTCAAAATAATCGCCGCCGAGTCTCCTGTCGCGAGAAGGCTAAATGAATACTTGTGCTCCCAGAACGTTGAATCGTAACCGCTTTCCGGTGTCCAGTTGATAGATTCTCCGTTCTTCGCAACTCCATATACCTCACTTTCAAGCGTATCGGTCTGCTCAAGCATCAGTATATAGCTCTTGTCGGGATCGATCCTGCCCGTCGTATCATCTCTCACAACGTGTGTCTCCTGAACAAGACGGGTATGTCCGCCGGTTGAAAGCTTATATACGAAGTCTCCCTTTTCAGCCAAAGCATAAGATTCATACAAAGCCTCGGCACCGTACGTTTTTACCAAAGATCCCGTGTAAGAAGCAACTCCGTAGAAAATATCTTCCAATCCCAAGAGTCTCATATCCGGGTTACCTCTCGAGCTTGCATGGAGTCTGATCACCTTCTGATAAGCGTGATACATAGACGCGCTGCAGTGGTTACCCATTACCCAGTTCCAGTCGGTTTTACCCGCAGGACCGGTATATGTATATACATTTACACCTAACTTGGAATTATACGTAGGCGTTTTGTCAAGAACGCTTTGGAAGTCCTCGAGAGTAGCTCTCATATTCGAGTACGTTACGCCCCTGTAAATCACATTCTTTGTAAACTGGGTGTTAGGTACAAAGCCCGTGCCTCCGGTAAGGTTAGAGTAGTAAAACGTTTCGGCAGGCGTCCAATATACGTTCATCTGCTCTTTCATATGATCGATCACTGTCTGAGTCATATTGCTGAAGTCTGCGCCGAATTTATTTTCGTACGAAGCATACATGCTGTCCAACGAATAGAGAGGCTTGGTATACGTATGGGAAACGACCGTCTTTTGTCCTTCATTTGCAATATCGGCTGACACGGTCAAAACATACTGTTTTCCCTCGACCATATAGCTGAGGATCTTGCTCATATCAAAACAAGAAAGGTCAAATTTATTAACGTTCTGATCTTTAACCGAGTTACAGTAAACCGTCTGGTCATAGAAAATTCCGTCGCCTTCATTTCTGCTGAGCTTAACGTTTACCGAAATGATCTGCTTGTTCGACTGAATACTGCCGGAAAGCTTACCCGTTCTCATAGCTTCATCAGCATCAAAGTTATTTACCAAAACGGTAGTGTTCGACTGACAGCCGGTTGCAAGCTCAGGAAGAGTTACGGGAATATAGCCATTACTGTACAAGGTACTAAAAGTCATTGTAGTGCTATAGAAATGAGTTTTTCCTCCGTTTTTATCACGAAGGGTGGGGCCGAACTGCATAAGCTTAAGCGAATTCGTTCCCGGAACAGCGTCTTCCATTACCATATAAATACTGTTTCCGCCGCCCGTCGTACGAGCCAGAACAACGTCTCCGCGTTTGCACTGTGCATAAGCAGCGTTCATTGTTGCAGAGCCTGATGCATTCGTAATGGTGTCGGTGTAATTGGTTGATGAAGTATAGCTGTAATCACCTACCGTAAGAGTTCCCCTTCCGTATGAAGGAATAAACGATCTCAACGTGGTGAGCCATACAGCGTTTGTTCCAACCTTGTTCCAAACGTTGACGATCATACCCGTATAGTCGGTTGCCGGGAACAAAGTTGTTATTTCGTGGTATTTTTCATCGACCTTGTATTTTTTAGTTTGAATATCATTATAAGGAGCCGTTCCCGATGTGTAAAGATCGTTTACGCCCTCGATCGGACCGAAATATACGTTCGTTCCGTCCTTAAACGGCTTTATATGTCTTTCAAACTCTTCAAACTCTGCTTTGCTGTTATTAACGTACGCCATGCCGTAATACGTCGTACCTGCAGAGTAGGTATATTTTCCGTAATAATTGTTACCGCCCATCGTAACACTTTCGGTCAGATCAACATCTGTACTGGGCGTCCATTTGTAGTTCGCCATAGCATTCATTTCGGCAACTACTATATCACGAAGTCTTTCTGCGTTTTCGCTGTCGTATACGGAGAGATTCTTATTTGTTTTGCCTGAAGTATACGCTTGATATCTGTCGATTATATTAGTAGTGATCCAAGCTACGTCCTCGTAAGACTTCTCTGCTGCGAGTTGTGCAACTCCAAGCACGCTTCTTCTCACGGGCTCGGAATACTCAATATAAGTTCTGCCGTCATGTTCGTATTCTATGTAAGCTATGGCAATTATATCTTTCGCATAGTCGTTAAGCTGAATATTGCCGTAAACGCCCGAGAAAGTAGTCTTGCTTTCGGTGTTATACATTCCGGTCTTGTCGTATTCGGCTCTGAATTTCGTGCCGTATGCCGTCATTTCATTTACGCCGTAAAGTTCTTCCAAAGAACCCATATCCTGCTCTTTAAGAACACTGCTGTCCCATGCGATAAATCCGTAATCCTTTACGGTTATGTGATCATCGCCCGAACCGAATGCCATCTCCGCAACGAAACGGAGACCTGCATCAGTATCTTGCGTGCTTATCTGTGCTCCCAAAATAACGGGAACAGGGCTCTTTACGACAGTGATATCTTTGCTGAATCCGCTTATTGTTTTTCCACCGTAGGTTCCCGTTACTGTAGACGTTCCCTCTTTGGTGTTATCATAATCAAACTTGAAGTTTTTGTCCGTATCCGTATATTCAACAACAGCAGTCTTGTTGTTTGTATATTTTAAAGTAAGGGAAAGTCCGTCAGCTTCATACTCCTCGCCTACAAATCCGAGAGTGTTCGTCGAGTTTGTTTTCATTGTAACCGAGCTGAGCATCTGAGTCGGATAATACACCGTTGAGCCGGAAATAGTACCTACGCTTGTAGCGGGATACTCAGAAAAGTCTACCGTAAGAATAGGATCAAAACAGCCGGAAACAAGTGTTCCGTGATGCTTAGTAACCCAGGTCGCAGAAGTGAACGTGCCGCCGGATACCTTAATAGTAGCTTTTTGATTCTTATATCCCGTGCCGACATTGTTCGAAGCGCAAATAGCCTCATTAAACGTTCCGCCCGTTACGTTTACATTTACTTCTCCGAAGTGGAATATAGAATTTGATCTGGAGCCTCCGATAACGTTGCTCATGAACGTTCCTCCGTTTATGTTAAGAGTAACGTCGCCTCTGTGAACGTCACCGGCATTTCCGTACATTCCGCCGTAGACTCTGTACCAAGTACCGCTGTTTATCGTTACGTTTGTATCGTAGTTCAGGTCTCCGTATCTTTTTGTACCGCTTATAGAAAGATATTGAGCGTTCGACGAGGGAGTAACGATATTTCCCGCACTGTTTTCGTATACACAGTTCAAACCGTCACCAAAAACAGTATCATAACCACCACAGCAAATAGCAAGGTTGCTGTCGCACTGATCACCGCTGTTTCTTCCGGTCTTGCTGACAAAGGTCATATTCTCAAAAGTGGTTTTGCCGCCCAAGTTGAGATATGTTCCCTCGGTTATAACGAGCCTGCCGCCGTTTTGTGCTGTAATAGTTATCTCGTTGTTTCCGTGATCGGGCATATAGAAGTCTCTCTGGGTAGTTCTCGCACCGGCATACGTCTTTGAATAATCCAATACAACGTCGCCGACAAGAACGAGAGTTCCCCCCGTCTTGCTGAGCTTTTCAGCAGCCTGATAAAGAACGCTGTTCATATAAAGCGTACGATTTACGTAATAAGAGTAATCGTTTGAGGGATCTCCATCATCCAACAGCGTAGTGTCCGCATCGTTTGGAACCCTTTCAACCAATTCAGGACCAAGAGGACTGCTTGCCGATGATCCGTCTCCCGTTCCGTTATCCGAAATGTAGATAACGTTTGTTGCCGCACTTGCAGGTACGATCGCTACGGATATTACAACCGTGAGCATCACCAACAGTGCCAACAATGAATAACGAACAAAATACTTCATAGTGTACTCTCCAAAAATCATAATTATAAACATTTTACACTAATACTCAATTGTTGTCAACAGATTTTGGCAATTATGAACATAGTATTCACACTATTTACGGCATACTTTCGGCATTTAAAATATAAACAATCAGGGCTTTGCCCCGAACCCCACAAAAGGCGCGCTTTTGCAAAAGCGCCCTCTTGACTCCAACCAAAACTTTTAAAATTTTAATAATCTTTACTTGTAGGTTTTTATACACAAAGAAAATGCGTGCCCAAAGCACGCATTTCTGTTATTTAAAAGCATACTACAAACAAATAGTAGATAAGCGGAATCGTAACGACTGCAAACGTACTGGATATGATTGCCATCGAAGCACCGGTCTTTGTCTCCCCTCCGTATGCGGCGGGAAATACTATCGTATTAAGTCCGATCGGCGCTGCATATGCTATCATTGCCAAAATAATAATATCTTTGTCGATCGACTCGATTCCAAACAGCTTCAGCGCAATTATAACCAACGACGGTATAACCAAAAGTCTCAAAGCCGCAAGAATATATACTTTAACGTTTTTGAACAGCTCGCCAATGTTGTAGTTTCCTATAACCATACCCGCAAGCAACATTGCAATAGGTCCCATACAGTTACCCGCATTAGTGATAACAGTATTTGCAAACGGGGGAATATATTTATTCAACCCAAAAAGACCTATCAGAATACCGGCTACCAAAGCAATTATAGGCGGTGATAAAAGTCCTTTTCTCAAATTCTTCAAAACACTCTGGTTTCTGTCTTTCGGTATAAGAATATACAGTCCCCAGCCATAGCAAGCGATCGACAGTCCCAAAGTAAACATCGAATATTTGAAGAACATATCCATTCCCCAAATCTCTTTGATCAAAAAGTTACCCACAAATCCGTAGTTTGCCAAAGCAATAGCATATCTGTATACGTTTCTTGTATAATCTTTTTCTCTGCTTTCTTTGTAATCCTTAACAAACAGCTTGGAAATAGGGCCCGAAATAATTATGACAACCAAAATAATTATCGCACTGCTAAGTACGATAACACCGCTCTTTTTCAGTGTCTCGGGGGTACATTTTTCGATCTGCCCCGACAGTGTCAAAGCGGGGGAAAATATAAAAAGCTCCATTCTTGATAAATTGGCGTGCGCCCGTTCATCAACTATATTCTTTTTTCTCAACACATAACCAATTGCCATAAGAGTAAATATTACGAGCATCTGGTTTATGGTTTTTGTCAAAATATCCATTGTATTGCCTCAATAAATAACCTCAAGGAGAGACTCTTTTTCTAAAAAAGCGTCTCTCCTCAAAAGTATCAAAACCGATTACTGAAGATCAATAAGATCCTGCAATCTTATATGCTTATATCCGTTTTCAAGTGTGGTCTTAATAGCCCACTCTACTTTGTCTGCGAAATCGGGTTCATAAGCAAAATAATCATCATAGAAGTACTGCTCGTGCATAAGGAAGCAAACGTGCTCCTGACCCATAACAGCATTAAATCTCTCGGGGAAATCTGCAAGTCTTATAGCGTTCATAGTAATTCCTGCAAATCTGTTGTAGATCATACCTGTTTCGGGATCTTTGTACATCTTGATCTTTCCGAGGTATTTGTCTGCCATCTTGTTGTCAAGGTGGTTATAGTTACACATACTGGGAGCACCGATAAGACCGCAAGTATCTCTTCTGCAAATACCTGCACGGCTTACGTTCAATCTCTTGTTCATCTCGAATCTGAAGTTGTGATCTGTCGAGAATACGCTTCTGATCTCGGGATACTCGAGAAGGTCACCCGTTGTGCACGACATCATCTTTGCACCCTTGTCAACCAATGCCTGAACACCCTCTTTTGTCATTACTACCCAGTGAGTGATAAGGCTCTGTGTTATAACCTCTTTGCCTGCAAATCTGATGATCTCTTTTTCTATCAAGGAATAGTCGCACCATACTTCTTCATAAGTAGCGTTTATGTAAGGATAGTCGGGGCATTCATGTCTTGCATGGAAACCGAGCATCAACCAATCTTTATTTGCCTGGAATTCTTCTTTGTAGGCATCAGTCATCTGACTAAGATTAAACGTCTTGTCGATATTTTCATAGAAAAGGTTGAACTGAACCTTGAGACCGTACTTTTCATGAAGCTCTTTGTGAAACTTGAGATAAGGATCGTCGAAAAGGCTCGCAGGTCTGTTCTTCGTGAGGTTTTCCAAAAATCTGATGTTGTCATCAACAAAATAAGTAGAATACTTGTTCATAATTTTTTCCTCTTTTCGCATGTATAAAACACTTTATAGTTTAACTGACTATTTTTAAAAAACAATTATTTGTATTTAAAGTTGACCCTGCAAAGCTCTGCATTGCCTGCACAAAGTCCTGCTTCAATAAGAAGAGTATATTCTTCTCCTGCAACTATCGACTCGTTGAAGAGATTGAAAGAATGCTTTCTGAGGTTGATCTTGTACGTATCGTAGGGATCCTGCTGAATAACTCTGTTTACGAGCTTGCCGTTCTTATTGTAAAGGCTTACATAGCAATATTTAATGGGGTAGTCGGACGAAACGGTTCCGGACAACATACCGTTCGAAAGCGAGCTTTCACTGACGGAGTCGAGAGCAAGATACGGAATTACGGACACGCCGGTTTCATACTCTTCGATAGTAACGGGAATGTAATTCGTAGCCAAAAGCTGTGTAAATGTATACTGATGGTCTACCCACCAAGTCGTCTTTGTATCAGTTCTTGTAGCGTCAAATGTATCGGTCTGCTCAATAGTAACGAGATAGCTTCTGTTGGGGTTGATCTTGCCGTTCTTTTCCGTTATAACGCAGTCAACGACCATACGAAGGTGAGATACGCCTCTGGGCTCATCCTTTGTCATAATAACGTCGCCCTTCTTTGCTGCAGAGTAAGCCTGGTACATTACATCCTGAGTATTTGCATTAATGATCTCTGCTGAAGTTTCAACGCCTGCCGGAACCTTATAGTTACCGCAGATCTTACCGAAAAATTCATCAGTAAAGCTGGGCATAAACGTACGGGACGTTCCGTCAGCTCTAGGGGTAAACTGCTGCATAGAATGGGTAATCGAGGTGTTACACTGTACACCCATTACGTCATAATAGCTGTCTGCCGTGCTGGGATACTTGTTCTTGTTCTCTTTCAAAACCTTCTGGAACTCTTCTATAGTAGACATCATCGCCGCATAGGGGAGACCTGTATAAGTGGTACCCACGGTGTAGTTCAATTCGAACTTCCAGTCACCGAAGTCATGCTTATAACCAAAGTTGTTTTTGGGAGACCAGACAATGCTCGCCTGCTTTCTCATGTGGTCTACTGCTGCCTGTCTGAAGTCTTCGGGGAGCTCAAATTGTACGAACTTGTAGTAATCGTCAGGGTTAATACCTTCGGGCAAACTGCTCTTGGGTTTTTCATCGGTAGTTCCGGGATCAGTCTGTTCACCACCCTGTCCTGTTGTAACAGCAGTAGTGTCCTGCTGGGTTCCGCCGTTGTTTCCGCATGAAACAAGCGCCAAACAGAAGGAAAATGCTAAAACGAGTGCTAAAAATTTCTTCATAAATTTTACTCCTTATGTTTTATAAATAATTTCACTCAACCGGTACACAGAAACTTTTGAAAGAAAGCCTCCGTGACACACAACGTATTTTTTAACATATACATTATATAACATATTTTTATTTTTTTCAATAATGATTTTACATTTTACTGGACAAAATAACGATAATCTTGTATAATACATTTAGCAAGGAGGGATAATACTTGATTTACTACAAGATTTTTCCGCGTTCATTACCAAAAATTATGTTCGCGCATTACTTCGCAAAAAAAGATTACAGACAGTATTACCCGTCATCACAAACGGGAATCGAACTCTGTTACATAAAAAACGGCTATCTCGATGTCGATATTTGCGGCCAAAAGATCCACGTTCCGCGCGGAAGTTTTCTCGTTTTTTGCCGTGAGCTTTCTCCCGCAACTATCGTTGCAGAGCAAAACGTTATACACATGCACCACACCTGCAATATCGATATCGATTATGATCTGACATACTGCACAGCACCCGAAGAAATCATAAATAATACTGAAGATATGCTGACACTTCCCTTTTTCTTTCCGCCGTCGGATGAGATAAAAAGACTGTCAAAAAAACTCGAACAGCTTATAATCGATTACAACTCTTCGGATAACAACAGTGTTACCTGCGCAATATCATTCTTAGGTCTGCTCGGAGAGCTGTCCATGCTTTATAAAAGCACTTTATACGAAAAAAACGACGTCTCTTCCTCTATTTTGTGTTACAGGATCAAGAAATACGTTTCATCGAACATTACCAAAGATATAAAGCTGGGCGATATCTCTGAAGCAATCGGAAAAACACCGAATTATCTCAACTCTGTATTCAAAAGAAATGAAAAAACGTCTATTGGACAATACATTTCCAGAGAGAAGATAAATATGCTTATTGAGATCAAAAAAACGAGGGATATAACCTTTGAAGATGCCTGCATCTGCGTGGGAATAACGGATATTTCCTACGGCTACAGGTTATTTAAAAAGCACATCGGCACTACTCCGAAGATTTATTTTTATAACTTATTGAAAAACATATAATAACATTCAAAAAAGGTATATGGGATCCATATACCTTTTTTATTATTTTTCGGCAGTTACGATAAAACCGTCAATGTTGTTACCGGAGATCGTATAATACTTGTCTTTCGGAACAGGTATCTGAACCGTTTCACCTTCATTTTGTCCGCTTACAAAATACATTTCATAGTGAATATTTCCATCACCGACGAAATCATAATGCGCACTTTCAAACGGATACGAACGCATGATCATTATAAGCTCTTCGAGACACCACGAATTGTTATACATAAGCTGAGACTGAGGAATACCGACGTATCTCAAATAGGTCGTATTTGTATAATTGAGTCCCGTTTGGTTCGCCTTATCCGCAGGATAACGAACAACGAAACCGTATTTGTGGCAGTTTTGGGCTATCCATTCATAACCTTCAAGCTGTGACAATTCATAAGTTTTGTCGCGCTGAACGAGCAATACGACTCCAAGTCCGGTATGGTGATCGCTTTCACCTGCCTGAGAAGTCATCATTTTTGCCGTTTCTTCTCCGTATTTTGTTTTGTATTCGTTAAAGACTTCCGCCTGGCGTTTCTCATCTCTGTATCCCGTCTGAACCATTACGTCGTCTTTTTGGGTCAAAGCATAAAAATCGTCCATCATTTTATTAAGGTTTTCAACGATGTTTTTATGAACTTTCATTTGTTCCCAACTGTCTTTATACGACGCGGATCTTGCAGTTCGAAGCGTTATAAGGTCATCTGCCGTCGGATGAACGACTTTGTTACCCGCTCCGACAAGAATTAAGTTGCCTTTGTGAATATCCCCTTTTGGAACGTCGATCATAGTATATGAATCGAGATCAACTGCGGGAGGTATGACCTCGTCCTCTTTGTTCTCTTCATCTTCTTCAGGAGTTTTGTCGGGAGTGGAAGGTTCCGTTTCATTCGGTTCTATGTCCGATACGGGCGGCTTTTCGATCTTGTCAACGTTGTTTTTTTCATCATTGTGAGAAAAAACAAAATACATTGCGGAAATAATCAGCGAAATTATCAAAAGCGAAATTATCGCATATTGCACAAATGCCAACAGAGGATTTCTGCGTTTACGCGGAGGCGCGGGATTTAACGGTTTGTAATCATCATAATTTTTTGACATCTGTTTCACCCTCCTGAACTTCAAAAAATTGATCAAATATCATCTCATTTACTTGAATTATACCATAATACAACACATCTTGCAAGTGGGTTTTTCTTTCATTTTTCGTTAATTCTCTACATTATTTATAATAAAATAAAAAAACAGCAATGTCAGACCTCAGAAAAATATTATACAACAAAACTATTTTTTTCAAGACATAAACATTTTAATAAATACACATCATAGACATAGACCGAAAAGATGATCGACTCTTCGAGATTAATAATATTGTTTTAAAAAAAAGGATACTCAAATGCAAAGCAAAATATCCAAGGTTGCTTTTCGTATCATTTTTGTTGTTATGCTGGTTATTATAGCAACGATGGGGGTATATAACTTTATTATACCCGAAAACATCTCAATTTTTTCAGACGATTATAATTTGGATCAGTTAAATCTGCCGTTTTTGTCGGCGGAATTAAAGTCCATCCCCGCAATATCACGAGTATCTTCGGGGAACACGGATGATGATCGGTTATACGTTTCAACTTATGCCGAAACGAAAATGTTCGGTGTAGTTCCGTTGAAAACAGTCGACGTGGATATGTTCTCGAACATTACTCTTTACCCGGGCGGTATGCCTTTTGGTGTAAAGCTGTACACAGACGGTGTTATCGTGTCGGGAATGTCAGGGGTCGAGACGGAAAGCGGGATCAAAACTCCCTGCAAGGACGGCGGTCTGAAGATCGGCGACACAATAAAAAAGATTAACGGAAAACAAGTTTTTACGACAGAAGAGGTTTCCTCTGCCGTTGAGCAAAGCGGAGGAAAAGAACTGGTATTTACCGTTCTGCAAAACGGAAACGAACGCACGGTGAGGATATCTCCCGTTTTGTCGAAAACCGATAACATGTATAAGGCAGGTTTGTGGGTCAGAGACAGTACGGCAGGTATAGGAACGGTAACGTTTATCGTCCCGAAAACAAACGTTTTCGCGGGGCTCGGGCACGGTATATGCGACGTTGATACCGGGAACCTTATGCCCTTGAGAAAAGGAACTGTAGTAGACGTGAATATCAGCGGCGTGACAAAAGGCGTTGCGGGCAGTCCCGGTGAGCTGAAAGGAATTTTCACTCCCGGAAAAATAGGTGCGCTTATCGGTAATACTATGTGCGGTGTATACGGTATCTTGTCCGATAATACGGATATTTACCATACCGAACCTATGAAGATCGGGTTGAAAGATGAGTTAAAAATAGGCGCTGCCGAGATATACTGTACCGTTAATGACAAGACAGACAGGTATACTGCGGAGATTATTAAGATAAACAACAGAAATACCGACCAGAAAAATTTTGTGATCAAAATAACGGACAAACGGTTACTTGACACAACAGGCGGCATAGTTCAAGGGATGTCGGGCTCCCCGATCATCCAGAACGGCAAGCTCGTCGGTGCTGTCACACATGTTTTAGTTAACGATCCCACTAAAGGTTACGGTATCTTTATCGAAAATATGCTGAAGAATATGCCTGAAATCAATTGAATAGAAAATATTCCCCTTTTCGTTCACTCGAAAAGGGGAATATTTTTATATCTTTAATTGTTAATACCTTTATACTCTGTTTTTACTCTTTCGTAACTCTCTAGGTTTCCAATATCAAATCTTTTACCGGGCATTTTCATTGCAAACACGTTTGATTGTTTGCACAACCAAGCAATAAAACTACCGGGGGCATCAACACCGCACCCCGCCTCAATTCCTTTTGATACAAGCTTTGTATCATTTTTTGTGTAATAGTAGAAAGGCGGAGTACACCAGTGGGTTGCCGGAGTAGGTGATTTTTCAGTCATTTCAATAATCCTGTCATCTTCATCTACGGTTACCACACCGCATTTCAAAAGCTTTTTCTCATCCGATTCATAATATCTCATGACACAAGATGACTGCTTTTCACATGCGTAATTAATAAAAATAGTCAAACTGAAGTCCAAAACATTATCACCTGCAATAACAAGAATATCATCATCAATATTCAGCTTGTCTATCGCGAATTGGATATCCTTTACTGCTCCCAAGCGTGTTTCGTTGGTTGAAGTCCCGTCATCAACAACTGTGAGCCTTTGTTTTTTTGTCTTCACCCAATCCTCGAAACAATGGGCATATTTGTGATTGGAAATAATAACGTACTCATCTATTATTCCCGAACTGTCAATATCATCGATCAGCCAATCCAGTATAGTCTTTTCTCCAACCTGAAGCAAAGGCTTCGGATAATTCTCAGTCAGCGGATACAATCTGGTAGCATAACCTGCCGCAAGAATAAGACATTTCATATCATAAACCTCAATTAATTATTTTCATTCCATCAGAACTTTCGCATATATGCACAGAATAATTATCCTTCAAATGCGGAAAAGCCGCAATATACTCTCGAGCCACTCTTTCTTTTATGCTGTCTTCAAAATTCGGGTCTATCAACGCCATACAGCAACCTTTGAATCCGGCTCCGGAAAAACGTCCCCCGTAAATTCCTTTTGTATGTGTCATAATCTCATATAATTTGATAAGCTCGGGAGATCCGGTTTCCCAATTGTATATTGACGAATAGCCGCTTTCAAAAGATAGTCTTCCAAACTCTTCAATATCACCGCAACGCCAAGCCTCTGCTCCCTTTTGAACGCGATCAAATTCTGTATACCAATGTTCAGCCCTTTTTCTCCAATTATCAGGCAATCTATCTTTGTACTTTTCAAATACTTCTCTTGGAACATCTCGCAAATGAGTTTCTCTGAACTTTCCATACTCAATTCCAGAATAAGCTTTCAGGGCGTATGCTGCAGACCTGCATTCATCAACTCTCATATTAAAAGCAGATCCAGCTAAACTGCGTTCTAAACCGCTGAAAAATATTGCTATTTTATACGGTTTCATATTCGGATGCTGTGGAATAAGCTCATAACTATCATCTTTCATGTCCATATACAAAAGATGATCCTTTTTGCAATACACCTCACAACTTTGGTCAAGTTTACCGCAAGATACACCTACATAATTATTCTCGGCCTCAAGTGAAATATCTATCAGTTCTTTTTCAGTCAATTTGATACTATTCATCTTGCAAAGAGCGGAAACAAGAGTGATTATAACAGCCGCAGAAGACGAAAGTCCACCAATAGGAAGTTCTCCGTCAATAACTGCACAGAGCCCTGTTCGCAGCGGATAACGCTCGTTAAGTGCAATCGTTGCACCTCTAAGATGGTCAGCCCAATCGCCTTGTTTTTCCTTTGGCGTAGACGCAACGTGCCACTGGGCTTGCTTTTCAAACTGTAACGACTGAACCTCTATAATACCATTAGGTTTGGAATCATACGCAATATTGATCCCTTTGTTTATTGCAATTCCTGTTATTTTCCCAAACTGGTGATCCGAATGTGCACCAATGGGACATACTCTGTATGGGGTAAATGCTGTATATTGTGGTTCTTTGCGATACTTTTCTGCAAAAACCTTTTCGCATCTTTTCATATTCAATACTTTCTCCAAACCATTTTATCAACAACGCCCGTATAGCTTTGAATAAGCTTTACAACCTTTGTCGATACGTTTTCTTCAATGTAGTCGGGTACGGGTATTCCGTATTCACCGTCAACGTTCATAGACACCGCCGTGTCAACAGCCTGCAAAAGACTCTTCTCGTCAATTCCGGCAAGAACGAAGCAAGCCTTGTCAAGTGCTTCGGGACGCTCGGTCGACGTACGGATACATACTGCGGGGAAAGGATGACCTACGCTCGTAAAGAAGCTACTTTCTTCAGGCAACGTTCCCGAGTCGGATACAACCGCAAAAGCATTCATCTGCAAACAGTTATAATCATGGAATCCCAAAGGCTCATTTTGAATAACCCGCTTATCAAGCTTAAAGCCCGACTGTTCAAGACGTTTTTTCGAGCGCGGATGACACGAGTAAAGTATGGGCATATCGTATTTTTCCGCCATTTTATTTATAGCCGTAAACAAGCTGTGGAAGTTCTTTTCGGTATCAATATTCTCTTCTCTGTGAGCAGAAAGAAGAATATATTTGCCCTTTTCGAGACCAAGCCTGCTATGAACGTCGGAAGCTTCGATCTCTGCAAGGTTATTATGCAAGACCTCTGCCATAGGAGAACCCGTTACGTATACTCTTTCTTTGGGAAGTCCGCATTCGTGCAAATACTTTCTTGCGTGCTCGGAATACGCAAGATTTACGTCAGAAATAATGTCAACTATACGGCGGTTCGTTTCTTCGGGCAAGCACTCGTCTTTGCAACGGTTGCCCGCTTCCATATGAAAGATCGGAATGTGAAGTCTTTTTGCCGCGATAGCTGAGAGACACGAATTGGTATCACCTAAGATAAGAAGTGCATCCGGCTTTATCTGATTCATAAGCTTGTATGAGCAATTGATAATGTTGCCGACCGTAGCACCAAGATCGTCGCCGACAGCATCCATATAAACTTCGGGATCGTCAAGTTTAAGATCGCGGAAGAATACTCCGTTTAAGTTATAATCATAGTTCTGACCGGTATGTGCAAGAACAGTATCAAAATACTTTCTGCACTTGTTTATAACAGCCGCAAGACGAATTATCTCCGGTCTTGTTCCTACGATTATAAGAAGCTTAAGCTTGCCGTTATCTTTAAATTTAATGTCGCTGTAATCAGTTTTAATATTCATATTATACCTCTGTCATTTTATCGGATATTGTCTGTTTTCTATTATCATCCCTGCCTCGACTTTGATGCACGAAGGGATTTTGTTTTCGGCTTTTACGACGGCATTGAGACAAACGTGTGTACCTTCACCTATAATGCAGTCGTGATCTATCACCGCACCGCAATTAACGATAACACCTTTGTTTATAACAGTGTTAGTGTTAACGATCGCATTTGGAAGGATCGCAGAACCGATATCAATTTTTGCCGAAGGGCTTACGTATGCACTCTTGTGAATAATCGTAGCAACTTTTGCACCATTTTCGAAAAGCGTGTTTACCCAATTCAATCTGGCTTCATTAGCACCGAAAGCAACGTAAAACTCGGTATCAGCATCAATATGCTTCATATACGTATCACACCTGCCGATAACACGCTTGTCAGCACTGTTATCATCAAGAAAGAATATACTATTATACTTTTCGGTCTGCTCGGCAAGCTCGGCAATCACCCTACCATATCCGCCTGCCCCTATGATGATAAGCCTCATTACTCAACCACCTCAAAGAACGTGTCAGGATGATTCGGGTCGAATTGCTCGTTTGCCCACATAACTGTTACAAGATCTTCGGTTTCCGAAAGGTTTATTATGTTATGTGTATAGCCCGGGAGCATGTGTACAGCTTCGATCTTTTCTCCCGAAACTTCAAAATTCAACACTTCGTCAGTTCCGATCTTCCGCTGCTGAATAAGCCCTTTTCCGCTCACGACAACGAAAAACTCCCACTTTGTATGGTGCCAGTGCTGACCTTTTGTTATGCCCGGCTTTGAAATATTGACCGATACTTGTCCGCACTTTTCGCTTTTTATGATCTCGGTAAAGCTGCCCCTTGCGTCAACGTTCATTTTCAAAGGGAATGCAACCTTTTCTTTCGGGAGATACGAAAGATAAGTAGAATAAAGCTTTTTCGCAAATGAGTTATTTGCAATTTCGGGCATAACAAGCGTTTCAGCCTGTTTTTTGAACGAATCAAGAAGGTCAACGATTTCGCCGAGAGTTACTTTATGCGTAGTGGGAACGGCACAGTATTTGCCGTCTTCACAAAGAACTGTATCTATGCCATCAAACGTGCAACGGTGTTCTTTGTTTTCCAAGGCATCGAACATCTCCTGAACCAGATCGTCAATATACAAAAGCTCAAGCTGAATCGCTCTGTCGTTGACCTGGATCGGCAGGTCGTTTGCAATATTGTTACAGAATGTCGCGACAGCCGAATTATAGTTAGGTCTGCACCATTTACCGAAAAGATTCGGGAATCTGTATACAAGAACTTTTGCTCCCGTTTCTCTTCCGTATTCGAAGACGAGCTCTTCACCCGCTTTTTTACTTCTGCCGTAATCACTGTCGTATCTGCCTATGCACGTTGCTTGAATGGACGAAGAGATCATAATGGGGCAAGTATTGTTGTGCTTTTTGAGTGTGTCAAGCAAAGTCGATGCAAAACCGAAATTTCCTTGCATAAACTCTTCCGGATTCTGAGGACGGTTTACACCTGCAAGGTTGAATACGAAGTCTGCATTTTCGCAATAACCGTCAAGCAACGCAGGATCGGTGTCAATGTCATATTCATATATCTCGTCAATTGTGATCGCAGGTCGAGTTTTGTCTTTGCCGTCTTTTATGCTTTTCAGCGAAGCAACAAGATTTTTACCTACAAAGCCTGCCGCACCCGTAACAAGTATTTTCATAATTATTTAGCTTCCTTTGCCATTTCTTCTTGAATGTATGCCAGTGATGCGATCTTTTCTTTGGTCTGCTCAACAGTAAGAAGCTCTGTATTGTTAGAGTTAAACTCGGTGAGAGTGTTACGCTCGGTATCGCCGTCTTTGAAATACTTGTCGTAGTTAAGACCGCGCTTGTCCGAGGGAACTCGGTAGAACTGACCCATATCGATCGCATTTGCGCACTCTTCGTTTGTGAGCAATGTTTCATACATTTTTTCGCCGTGACGGATACCGATAACTTTGATGTTATTTTTGTCGCCGCCAAAGAGCTCGCATACTGCTTCAGCCTGAGTCTGAATCGTACAAGCAGGTGCTTTTTGTACGAGAATATCTCCTGATACGCCATGCTCGAAAGCAAACAGAACGAGATCGACTGCCTCATCGAGTGACATGATGAAACGAGTCATTGTGGGATCGGTAATGGTTATGGGCTGTCCGTTTCTGATCTGATCGATCCAAAGAGGAATGACCGAACCGCGCGAACACATTACGTTGCCGTAACGAGTACAACAGATCTTTGTTTTTGCAGGGTCGATGGTTCTCGCTTTTGCGACGATGACCTTTTCCATCATAGCCTTGGAAGTACCCATAGCGTTTACGGGGTACGCCGCTTTATCGGTGGAAAGGCATACTATATTTTTAACGCCCGCTTCAATAGCGGCAGTAAGAACGTTTTCGGTGCCGAGAACGTTTGTTTTTACAGCTTCGATCGGGAAGAATTCACACGAGGGAACCTGTTTTAATGCAGCCGCGTGGAATATGTAGTCAACGCCGTGCATAGCGTTTTTAACACTTGCAATATCGCGCACGTCGCCGATATAGAATTTTATTTTTTCAGCCACTTCCGGCATTTTAGCCTGAAATTCGTGGCGCATATCGTCCTGCTTTTTCTCGTCGCGCGAGAAAATGCGTATTTCTCCGATATCTGTCTTTAAAAACCTGTTGAGTACAGCGTTACCAAAAGAACCCGTACCACCCGTTATAAGTAATGTTTTGTTTGTAAAAAGTGACATTTTCTTATTCCTCCAAAAACTCTTTATCTTTTTAATTTTTTTCTTATAGCTTTTATAATTATTGTTCTTTCTTGATTGTTAACGCATAAGACAACTCCAAAGAAAACTATTATAATAATCGGCGAAATTATTAAACCATATAACAAGAAGGTAAAAAAGGAATTAATACTAATAGAAAGGTATTTTTCAACAAGAACAACCACAGCAAAAAGAGACAAATTACATATTAATACGCCAAGATTCTTCCAAGGTTTTCTATTGAAAACATATTTATTTGAAAAAAACAGTACATCTATCAATCTATATGTAAGAGCAATAACAGTTCCTACCAGGACTCCATATATCCCCCACAATTGCACAAAAATCAAAGACAATACTATGTTCAATCCCGCCTCTGTGTATGAACGCCACACAACTTTTGGGGCTAATCCAGCTACGTTTATTGTAATATCGCCTACATTTTTACTACACATTAGTATCTGGATAATACAGAATAAAAGAGGCAACCATTCATACACATAATTAACATCAGAGATTCCTGATGTGTATATTTTTATAAAGGGTATTATCAAAACGTAACATATTGCAAACAACGACGAGGTCAAAGTAATGTATAGGAGATAGTAAATATCGTGTGTCTTTTTAAATTCAACCATTCCCCGCTGATAAGAATGCCCTAACAAATACGACGTGCTCGAGTAAATCGTATTTATTATCGAATTTACGCTTGTTACAACCAAAGAATAAATTGAATAAACGCTTGAAATGGCATACCCGCAAAACATCGAAAGAACAACAACGTCTGTGTTAGTACAGATCAAACTTGAAATATGAAAAGAAAGATATGATTTTCGATTTTTTAATACCGAATAATCGTCGTTCTTTCCAAAAGTATACTCTCCATACTCTTTTTTTCTATACAGATAAAACGCCAAATACTGTAGTATTGCAATAAAAAGTGCAACTGCTTTTACTAAAACCGGATTCTTGGTATACACTATCATAACAATCTCTAATAGTTTCACCAAAATAGTTCCAACAGTCTGTATAGAAATAAAAACATAATTCTTTCCTTCTGCTCTAAGAAGGTCTACAAACCAATATATATGAGAAAAATTAATCCATCCCGTAATTCCTTGCATCAGCACGATCAATACTATTTCATATGAACTCAGCCCAGCGTTACCTGCCACTGAAAAAACTATTGTAATAATCGCTGTACATACCAAATAAACAATTCCAAGTCTTTGAAAATATGTTTTGGATGCCGAAATAATTCTGGATACTTCAATTTTATCATCGTTTACAATCGGCTTATATAAAGCTTGTATAGCTGCCATTCCCACTCCGGCTCTTAACACTTCCAAGTAAGAATACAACTGTGTAACGGTACTAAAAAAACCGTTTACCTCTGAGCCAAAACCGGAAATTAATAATCTCGGTAAAATAATTCCTAATGCCAATGAAACAATTTGGCTCGAAAAAGCCAAGACTATATTCTTAGCACTCTTTTTGGCATTACTCTCCATTTTACCTCCTTTTTATCAAAAAAACACTACTTAATTCCATGGACAAACAGGTCTTTCCTTTACGTCATTGCTAGAAGTATATTTGAGTACGTCTGCTAAATATTTGGCAACTGTATCGCAAGAAATATTATCTGAAAAAGCTTTAGTTTTTTCTTTCCAATAATTTATTTTTTCAGGTTCATCAATAACAGCCTGTATTGCTTCTCTCATCAGCCCACTATCGTTTGCCGCGATCACTATACCGTTTCCGCATTTTTCTACTAACTCATGGCTGACTGTTTGATCTGTTACAATAGCTCCGATACCCGCATTTATCGATAAATTGCAATGCAAATTCCAGCCATCTAGTTTACTGGGAACAATTATAACGTCATATTCGTTTAACTTTTCGCAAATTTTGTTCCGGTCACAAACGCCAATGCACTCAACACCGTCCATATTTTTCACGCGGTTTTTAATATCTTCGGCATCAGCGCCATAATTACCAATAAGATCGAGACTCCAATCACCGCCAATACCTGTAAATGCATCAAGCATAATATCTACACCTTTGTTTTTGTAATCAAAACGCCCCACGTAAACAAAGCGAATTGGTTTTCCAACCGTATATTCTTTAGGAAAAAGAGAAGTCGCACCGTCGCTATACATCAGATTGAAAAGCTTATTCTTTTTAAATCCATAGTACTTTCTAAAACAATCGACACCAACTTTTCCACGAGCCAAAAAACAAGATACTTTATTTATCAAATAGCTATTCTTAATTATTCTAAAAGGTGACTTTAGAATATCCTTTATTCTCGACCTGTTTAATGCATTGTACAACGAGTTATTTCGCTCGGAAACTATACCAAACTGTATTTTATATTTTTTTATATACTGCAGACAATTTCTTGTCATTTCAAGCCCGTTAAATAAGATGTAAGCATCTTTATTCTCAGAAAAGAAGCTATCATCAAACTGGATTTTTTCCTTGTCCATTATTATTGTTTTTATATATCGGGTCGTTCCCGAGTATCCGCAATCGGAACGGCATTCATCAAACGAAGTTTCTGCGTATACAACTACATCGCCATCCCAATAATCTTTTGCAAAACACTCAAACATTTTTTCATCAACATCAAGCGGAGTGTGTCTTAGTATCAGCAGATTCTTTCCCATAAAAATCTCCTTTCTTTAAATCATGTCCATCAATCGCAATAACATAGATACTGTAGAATGAAGCAGCATAAAACGACCCGGACACAAGATTTGCGGATTCGGTTGAAGAGTGGAATATAATAACCAACAGAGCAGCAAATGCAACTAAATTCCACTTTGTTTTCGAAAACTTGTTACACTTTTTTATAAAAGAAAACATAATTGCCAAAAACAATAGCAGTCCAAATATACCAATGGTCAAAAAAACCGATATATAGGCATTTAAACTATTTTCGAAAAAATAAGAAAAGCGACCAAAAATAACTTCGTCAATTCCTTGTTCGGCTATACGTGATAAGAATATCTCTGTTCTTCCGGTATCAATCACTTCCCCCATAAAATAACTCTTCGACAATATTGGTTGCAATAAATATGAAATAACAGTTAGGTATATGGGTGAAAAAAAGCTATGAAGCTGTATTGACCTTGGAATTTTTTTTAAATAATTGAATACCACAAAAGCAACATATAACAATAACACTGACAATATACACGCCCTTGATTTAGTTAAAAAAACTAAATATACAAGATACAGCGAGTCCGCAACAAGGATTATCCGTATAATCTTATTGTTAAAATAATAAAAACCTGCCAATAAAACAGCGATACACGCCAACAGATGCATAGCGGTTTCATTTGGATTTGAATACCCCAAAGTTAAATCTTCTATAGTTTGAACTCCATATTCGCCTAAAAAGTAATAAGCTCTATCAGAGAAAGAAGCAAAAATGAATATAAGCGATACAAGGAAGTTGATATAACACGCAAACTTTATTCTCTCCCTTGACTCCAAGGGGCGAGTAAAAACAATAAAAAGTGGTATTTCTAAGAATGAAAACAAGCCAACCAAAGCGCCGTACGAAAGCGTTTCTGCATACACTATTGCCACAAAGGAAACGACAAGTATTGCCACAAGCTCTAATAAAGCCCTCTGCTCATAAAACTTACACATAAACCCATCAACTGCTATAAACACTGTGGATAACAGAATCGTCCATACCCCTATACTTGTTACGCTGGAATTCCCGAAAGCACCGCCGTACAGCGACAGCAATAATCCGATTTGAGATACTTTAAACAGCAAAATAGCAGTGTTATTTTTTTCATTTATAATTCTCATCTTACCGCCTTTTTGACATACAAACCAAATACATATTTCTAGTCATCTAATAAGGATCTATACAACTCACAGTACTGTTTTATATTATCTTCCATACAAAAGTTATTTTCTGCAAATGCTCTGCAAGCATCTTCGTAATAAGCTTTTGTATTACCGTGTATTTTCTCTACAGCAGATAACATAGTGTCAACATCGCAGTTTGGAATTACAACACCACATGAATCCAAAACCAATTCTTTATTTACGGTTGCATCAATAGCAATAACAGGAGTTCCGCATGCGAGCGACTCTGCTGTAACTTTTCCAAAGGTTTCTGCCGTTGACAAATTCAAATAAACATCAGCCAAAGAATACAATACTGCCAACTGTTCTTTATCAGATACAGAACCGACAGAAATAATATTCTCAGGCAAAGGATCGTCACAATTCATATTGCCAACCAATACGATAACCATATCCGCAGGTAGTCGTTTGGAAAGTTCAATATAATTATCTAAACCCTTTCTGTCACTTTTTTCCCATACTGCAGAAACGCCTAAAATTACAAATTTATCTTGAAGGTTATACTTTTCTCTCGCAGTCTCTTTTTCTTCTTTTCTTGGATAAAAAACATTTAAATCTATCCAATTGTATATTCTTCTTACAATTTTATCTTTACATATTTCAGCTTTTTTTGCCTGCTCGACAACCCAATCTGATACACCAATGAAAGCAAGCCGGTCGATCGATTGTAACCATTTCTTTTTATCCAGCCACATTTTTTTACTTTGTTCAAATAACCTCGGCCTGTTTTTGACTTGGGGAGCAGGACATTTATAACATCCCGTCATCCATCTGTCACAATTATTGGTAGTAAAGAAACAACACTTTCCTGTCAAGAACCAAAAATCGTGCATTGTAATTACGGTAGCTATGTCTTTTTTCGCCAAATACTGTAACAACATACGCAAATTAATGCAGTTGCTATGCAAAATTCTCAAATGCACAACATCAGGCTTTTCATTATTTAAATATTCTAATAAACGTTTTGTCTGTTTTTTTGAATGATATCCCTCAAGACCTGTCAACATTGTCAACAACGTATCAAAACGCATTGATTTACGATCAGAAAAGAAAAATGCATCATCACAGTCAAGCGGAGCAGGACAAACTATTCTGCTTTCTATCCCGTGTTCTTTAAAGTAGTTATGCATTTCCCTTGTCGTTCTTCCCGTACTTAACGTTGCTCCCAAGGCATTGATCTGAATGACTTTCATAATAATCTCCTTATTACCAATAACATCCGCCCTCTACAATATCGGAATTTTTAGGTTTCGCTTCTTCACCCGGAGAAACCCAATGCTCATTATAGAGTTCAGCTGCTTTTGGAATTAGATCCCATCTTTTTCCTCTAATGCCAAACAGCATTTGAAGGACACCTCCCATATAAATTGCTTGTTTACCCTGCTTCTTTATATGTGCAGCCAAAGACATACCGTATGCCCCACAACCGAGCAACGCTATGTCAAAATCGACCTTATCAGCTTCATTTTTCATATAATCCAAAGCTTCAAACCAGTCAGAAAACCTTTCATCTCGTTCTCCTGCAATTGTTTGAACGGCTTTTATCGTTTTTAGCGAAAACTCCGGCAACCATCCGTTTGGATATATCAATTCCCGCTTTTTATATTGGCTTTCTATGAGTTCAGCCAACGGATGAATAACAAGTACCTTTTTTCCTTTTAGGGCGCAGGTAAAAGGCTCTTCATACCGCCAAAAGTCCATCATATTCAAGTGAGTAAGTTTTACATTCTTTGACATATAATGAACTATAAAATAATCTTCCCATATCATTCTGAACGTTCCATAAAGATCGCATTGATATGATGCATCGATCAATTCATCACAAAAACGAGACACAGTGTCTTCTGTGCAAGGAAACAATCCGCTTTGATCACATGGCAACTGTATTTCCTCCAGATTTATGGAGTCGATCACACCTTTATCTTTCATCAGCTTCTGCGATGCTATCCAAAGCTCATTAGTCCCGTATCTTCCAAACATAAACGGCTCATTCGACTTGATCATTTGTTTCAGATACTCATTACCGCGATTTTGATTCATCACAACGTGATGTGCATATATCGGAGATCTGAGCTTGTGCTTTGTCAATTTTGCAAAAGCCGTTCTAACTCCCGCTGTACAATAAAATCTCCAAAACATATCCGGGTCTGACTTCACCATTCTTATAGGATCTGTACCGCTAAAATACATATCATTTCCCTCTTGTTAACGATTATTATTTATTAATTCGAGAATTCTTTTTGCCTGAACAGTTGTATTCTTGTTATCTTTAATAAAAACCATTGCTTGTTCCCCAAGTTTTTTTCTCTCTTCCTGAGGCATTAAGATTGCAGATTCCAAAGTATTCTTCAAAGTCTCCGATCCGTCACCTTTTACATATATAATGTATGGATCATACTCGTCGGGGACACCTCTAAGCTTATACATAATTGTTGGAATTCCACTCGCCAAATACTCCATTGTTTTGGATGGAAAACTGTACTTTGTATACTCTCCTTTGTTTTGTCGCGGATTAACCAAAAAGGAAGCCTGTTTTCTCAGTTCTGCCACTTCTGAGCTCTTGCAGAAACCATAAAACCGTATTCTACCATCTTTTTTCTCATATTCACGTACGTCTTTTTCTGCATTACCGCTACCACAAATCCATAGCTCTATATCAGGGTTATCGATTTTGGAAAACGACTCCAACAAATCAGTGATTCCGAATTCTTGAAACAAAGTTCCAGAATAAAAAAATATAGTTTTATCTTGTTTACTCAATACAATAGATTTTTCCGAACAATTAGAATACGTTCCTTCAACCACTATATACGAGTCCTTGTTAATATTAATAATATCTGCCATATGTTTAGTCAATAACACGTACTTGTCAGCAACACTAACATATTTCATCATTTTTTCGCCGTAACTCTTATAAACAATGGCTTTTATCGGATTCTTCGGAAGGATTCCATACTGGCTCGGCAGATCCGGAACAATCAGCGTAACATTTACCTCGGGATACTTTTTCTTTATTCTATCCAGAACCTGCAAGAATGGTAAATACAAAGAATATACTATTATTGCTTTTTCATTTGTTTTGCGTTCATTTATCCACTTTTCTACAAAATTACAAATCCTTCTTTTTCGGTCGATTTGTTTTATGATCGGTAAATTGCTCCCTCCGATCTCAAAGCATTGAGCGGTTTCATAATTCCAAGTACTATTACTCAAATACGGCCTTTTATAACTTTTCGGGAAAGCACCTACAGGCAAAACATGTGCAACAGTCAAATTAATATCATTTTCAATTAGACCGTCTATTATATTCCATTGGAAGATATTGACTGCATTTTGAAGTCCGCAACGCGACTCTTTCAGATAAAGTTCCTCTTTTTCTTTATCATACAGCAATCCCAAAAACAAATAATCCATTTTATACCTTTCTCCAAGGACACTCAGGCTTTTCTTTAATATCTCCTGAAGCATATCCGATAATATTCAGAAAATACTGCCCCACACTTTCCGGAGAAATAAAAGCTTTGTATTCCTTGGCATTATTTTTCCACGAGGAGAGTTTTTCTCTATCTTTTATCAATTCTTCAACTCTGTTTTTCAACTCAATATAATCTTCGCTTTTAATGACACAGCCGGCAGAACTGTATTTAATTAACTCGTCGCTCCCCGCTTGATCAGAAATAATTGTTGCAATTCCCGTATGAATCGCTTGATTTGGAGTCAAATTCCACCCGTCATATTTCGATGGAACTATGCACACATCATAGTTCGTCATATTTTGACATACATCATCATAATCCCATCTTCCGACATAGTTAACATTAGATTTGCCTTGACACCATTGAATCACTTGATCTGCTTCATCTCCATATCCACCGACAAGATCCAGCGACCATTCATCCGTATCAGACACTTTATCAAAGGCATTCATCAATACATCTATTCCTTTGATTTTTTTATCAAATCTGCCAATATACAAGAATCTTATTTTATCACCGGTTTTTGAGCCGTTGGAAACTTCTTTTTGTTTTGGACAGTACATGTATTGAAACATACTTTTTGAATCAAAACCGTAATCAATATACTGTTTGGCACCAATTTCGCCCATAGCCAAAAACGCACGGATACAATTCCTGTATTTTAATGCCAGAAATTTATACAATAATGTATGAAGAAAATATTCAACTTTTTTACGAATACCGGAACGATACATCGCAGGTCTTTCGGCAATTACAACAATAGTTGGGGATTTACATAGTTTTTTTAATCTTTGAACTAGCTTTTCATTTCTCCCACGTAGCCCCGAAAATACATGTATTGCATCCTTTTGATTCTCAATAAGGTCTAAAGTGAAGGCTTCTCCATCTTCCATCTCGGATAAGATATATTCTTTGTATGAATCTTTTTCGCAACTATTCCAACCACAGTTTTTACGCTCAGGCGGGTAACCGTTTTCAGATACAACAATTACGTTTCCATTCCAATTATTTGCTATGTACTCAAAAACACCCAAATTAACATCCGGCGGAATATTTCTCCAAAATATTATCGTGTTGTTCATAAATTGATCTTCCTATTCTTTTTGTAGGATCTGTTCGTAAAGCTCCAAATACTTTTTATATTGATTATGCAATTCATATTGTTTTGCGCGGTTGCGTACGTGCGGCCATTCTTTCGAAAGCACCTTCTCAATTGCTTCGATTATCGTATTAATTTCTAAACCACTTAAAACAACCCCGGACTGTTCGTCGACAACTTCAGGAACTGCCGTTAAATTTGATACAACTACGGGAGTTCCACATGCCATAGCCTCAACCGTAGTAAGCCCCATAGTCTCCTGTTTACTTAAATTAACAAAAACATCAGCACCGGTGTAAATCTCCGCGAGTTCTTTCACGCTGTTTGTTTTTTCCAGAGCAACTATATTATCCGGTAAATGTTTGATCTGCTCTTTTGATAAACCTACCAACACTACTTTATAATCTTTAGATAACACTTTCGAAAGTTCGCAATAAAGTCCTAACCCCTTGCTTTCCCCCCATGCGGATGCAACGCCAAGTATTATTTTTTTATCGTCCAAACAATACCTTTTTCTAAAATCGCTATTTTGCGGTTGAAAAACATCTAGGTTTATGCCATTTGGAATAACATTTATATCACACTCCGAAAGCATCGATTGTTTACACATTTCAGCGAGCCAATTCGACGGTGTTACTATAGTTAAATTCGAAACCCCTTTGTACATTGTTTTCTTTAACGAATAATTACGCTTCGATCTGTCTAAACAAAGGCTTTGGGGATACGCTTTGATCTGATTGCATTTTTCACAACCTTTTTTCCACTTCATACACCCGACTTCGCTAAAATGGGAACAATGACCTGTAAAAGCCCAACAATCATGAAGTGTCCAAATAACTTTTTTTCGCGACTCCTTCAAGTAATCAAACAACATTTGAATGTTTATATAGTATCCATGCAAGTTGTGTAAATGTATAATATCCGGGTCGTAATCTTTCACCCAGTCAAGAAATCTTCTTGTTGCTTTTTTGGAGTTTAGTCCGGCATTATCAAACAGCCTTGTCTGTACTCCATCAATTATTACTTCGGATTCAGTGCTTATTCTATAGGAAATACTCTTGTACTTTTCCGGAACAGAGTCTCTACCGTATGCAATTTTGCAAATATGCCCTTTTTCAACTAAAAAATCGGCTAAGTCTGTGCATATTCTGCCGGTACTTTTGATACCGCAAACAGAATTAATCATAAGCACTTTCATTATTACTCTCCCGCCATAATAATATCATACGTCTTTTTCACATCATAATCTTCAAGCAGTTTTTTATGGATCTGATCATAAAACACACCGCTTTCTTTACCACAAGCCTCATCAACTAACTTTGAAAAGGCATTCACGTCGTTACTCTCGCACCACCAACCAAACCCGCCTTCGGTAATTACCTTGCCAATGTCCGTATTTACATCCGTTGCTGCAATAACGGGCAGTCCCGCCTGCATATATGCCAACAAACGACTCGGAAAATTCGGAATAGTAAAACGATGATCCAAGAAAATCAATCCCACGTCACAAGCCGCGATCATTCGGTCATAATCTTCTTTCGGAAGGCGTTTCATCAACTTCATATTTTGGGGATTTCTGCCGTCAAAATACTCTTCCAATTTGCCGTACTCGGTTCCGTCTCCGACAACGAGAAAAAAAGCTTTCTCATTATCCTCCTGAGACTTAAGACACTCAATGATAAACGGAATCCCTTGAGGCTTTCCCAAGTTACCGCCATACACAAACACTTTCTTATCTTGTGGAATATCATATTTATTGCGCATTGCCGTTTTTTCTTCGACTGACAATCTGTAATCTTGACACTCTATACTGTTCGGACAAATCTCAACCTTGCCGGCGTCTATTTGCGGATTGTGTTTCAAAACGTAGTCTACGTTCGCTTGAGACATACACCCGATCCTATCGGATAAGTCATACAACTTCTTTTCTTTTTTTCTGAAATTCTTATACAGTAATCCCTTCAATCCCGTTTTCTTCATCATTCCCATATCCAGTGCGTTCTGGGGAAATATATCTTTCAGCATCAGATAAGTTCTTGCTCCGTCTCGCTTCTTCAAATACCGAATAGGTTTTATTAAAGTGATCGGAGGGGTAGAATACAAAACCAAATCAAATCGTATGTTTTTTAAATATTTTTTTATTCCCTTTTGCAAAACATACTCAAGGAGGACCGTAGAAATTCCTTTTTCGATAATATTCGTTTTTTGAATATTCCCGGTTCTTAATTTCAGTATGTGAACGCGTTTATCTAACTCATTGTCAGAACTATCTATAAAATGCGTTGACAACCCATATCTGCGCTCAACCGGAGAAATTATATAAACCTCATGTCCGTTTTGAGCAAACTGTCTCATAAGATCAGAATAAATATTGTGTTCTTCTGCAGAACGTATATCCAATAATGTCATAAAAAGAATATTCATTATCTTGCTTCATTCTCCAATCTTATTTTGCCGGTACCCCTTTATATACCCCGGCAGCACAAATGTTTTTCACTACGGTTGCACCCGCTCCGATCATACAATCATCACAAATGTTTATATTGTTTATCACTGTCGCTCCTGCGCCCACAAACACTCTAGCCCCTACATTTACCGTACCTGCTAAATGAGCACCAACTGATATATGCGAAAAAGCTCCGACCGTACAATCATGATCAACAGAACTGCAAGTGTTTACTATTACGCCTTCTCCTATTATCGCACAAGAATTAATAACCGCTCCCGCCATAACGACTGAGCCTGTACCTACGACAACTCCGTCTCCAATACAAGCATTCGGATGAATCAAAGTTGCGAAACAAACATTTTTATCTTGAAGCTCTCGCTGTATTCGTTCTCTGACTTGATTATTTCCTATCGCAACGACAAAATCATGTCCCTCTATGTATTTATAATAATCTTTTACCATTCCGGAAACACAGACTTTATCATTATTCGTATCAGAATCGTCAAGAAAAAGTATATTTTTATAAACTCCGCCTTTTTTCGCAATATCCGCCACGACTCTTCCGTGCCCGCCGGCACCGATAATCACAAGATTGTCATTCATCGTTCTCATTACCTTCCGTTTCACAAACGGTCCCTCTGAACTCTTCCATAGTTACAGAGGTTTCAGAGCTGATCCCATCCTTTTTCAGCACTGCCAATACGGTGCCGAAAATAATCTTTATATCACCCAAAAAAGTTATGTTCTTCACATATTCAACATCAAGTTTAAATTTCTGTTCCCACGTTATGGCGTTTCGTCCGTTTATCTGAGCAAGTCCCGTCAAGCCGGGGCGAACGGTATGCCTCTGTCTTTGTTCCTCGTTGTACAGCGGTAAATACTTCACCAAAAGCGGTCTCGGACCAACTATCGACATATCGCCCTTCAAAATATTGATCAACTCGGGCAATTCATCAAGGCTGGTACTCCTCAAAAACTTACCGTATTTTGTCAGTCTTGCTTCGTCAGAAAGCAGGTTTCCGTCTTTATCCTTGGCATTTGTCATCGTACGGAATTTTATAAGCTTAAAAATCTTTTCATTTTTTCCGGGTCTTTGCTGTGTAAAAAACGGATTGCCCTTCATCTTTATTGCACCGATTATGATCAGTATTAACAACACCGGCGAGAGAACGATAATCGCAATCAAAGAAAGAACAAAATCAATTACACGCTTAAAAAACTTTGCGTACATATGTAACCTCAAAAACAACTCTTAATTATTTCTATTATTTGATCCTGCTCTTCCGCAGTCATCTTGTTATCACTGGGTAAGCATAAGCCTCTTTCAAAAATGTCAGCCCCAACATCTGTACAGCCGCCGGCTATGTATGCGTTTGTTCTGCAGCGTCCGCTTCCGTCGCGTGTTACAAATTCGTGCATACGGTACATCGGCTGCATATGCATCGGCTTCCAGATCGGTCTGCCCTCAGCATTATATCTTGCCAGAGTCTCAAGGATTTCTGTAGGGCAAGTCTTTCCTTCTTCTTTCACATAACAAGCTTCGTTATCACTTCTGACTTGCTTGCACATAGCCTCTTTATCGATAATCATACAAGAAAGCCAGAAATTCGGTTCACAAACAGATTCATCATAAGGATTCATCTGCACGGGCAAGTCCTTCAAGCCTTCTTTATATCGCATATATATTGCCTTCTTTTGAGCTATATGCTCTTCAAGGTATGGATACTGGCCCCTAACTACTCCGGCGATAACATTACTCATTCGGTAGTTATAACCGACTTCTTCATGTTGATACCAAGGTGCATTCTCTCGGCTCTGCGTAGACCACTTGCGAGTCTTGTTAGCAACCTCTATATCGTTTGTCAAAAGACAGCCGCCGGAAGAACCGGTAATGATCTTATTGCCGTTATAGCTAATAGCAGAATAATCACCAAACGATCCGCACTGCTTTCCGAAAATGGTAGCTCCCATCGCCTCAGCTGCATCTTCTATCAGGAGTGCTCCGTGCTTTTCACAAATCTTTTTTATAATATCCATTCGACCGGGGAACCCGTACAACTCCGCAGACACAACAAGCTTTACGTCAGGATACATTTCAAATGCTTTCTCGAGAGCAACGGGGTCCATGTTCCATGAATCCGCTTCAGTGTCAATAAACACAGGAATACCGCCTTCATAAACGACCGGATTTAAAGTAGCATCAAAAGTCATATCGGAACAAAAAACTCTTTTTCCTTCCAATGCACCGTGGCTGATTTTTGGTTTTCCGTATATAGCTTCTCCCGCGTGTTTTACAGCAAGATGAAGTGCAGCTGTACAACACGAAAGACCGACCGCATACTTCACCTCAGCCTTTTCTGCTGCGATTCTTTCTACCTCGTTGATATTCTCTCCGACCGTACTCATCCAGTTTGTGTCATAAGCCTGCTGAATAAATTTCATCTCTTCTCCGTGCATAGTGGGGGTCGCGAGCCAAATCTTCTTATCAAAAGCCTTCATAGCAATTCCTCTTGTCTCGAAAATATTATGATTATAAAAATATATATAAATATATATTTAATTCTTATTATAATCCATTTTTAAATATATGTCAACCCTAAAGTAAAAA
>JAZNOI010000130.1:0-25259 GCA_045580755.1 Eubacteriales bacterium
GATGCAACAGCTCTTCTTCTCTGCTCGTTAAGGTCAATGATCTTAACCTTCTGCTCTGTGCCCTTGAGCACTGCAAGGTCAGCATCCTTTGCAAGTCCGGAGTGAGATGCGGGAACAAAAAGCTTCTGTCCGTCAGCAAATACGATCACACCGCCTCTGATAACTTCGATAACCTTACCCGTGAGGACCTTACCTTCATTGAAAGCTTCAACGATATTCTTCCAGTTCGTGATAGCGTCAACTCTTCTCTTGGAAAGAGATGCAACGCCGTCAATATCACTTACTCTGGTAACCATTACTTCGATCTCGTCGCCTACCTTAAACTCATCTTCGAGTTTAACTGCAGGGTTGTCGGATACTTCACTGTAAGGAACGATACCGGTAACCTTAGCGCCAAGGTCAACCTGTACTTCGTTAGAGTTTACCGCAAGAACGATACCCTTTACGATTTCACCTGTATTTAAAGTTTTGAAAGATTCCTCAAGCATTGCAGCAAAGCTGTTTTCATCGTTTGTTTCAAAGGACTCCTGAGTCAAATCCTTTTCGATGTTCTGTGTTTTTTCACTCATGATGTTTTTTACCTCCTGTATGATACTGCCCGGCGTTGATGCGCCCGCAGAAATACCAACCTTTTTTATATTCTTCAACAAGTCGACAGACAACTCCGAAGCATTTTCAACCAAAACCGTGTTCGGCTGAAATCTCTTTGCCGTATCGTATAACTTGTTTGTGTTGGAGCTGTTTCTGCCCCCTATTATAACCATAAAATCAACGTTCTGTGCCAACTGCGCTGTCTCAGTCTGCCGATTTTCGGTAACACTACATATTGTATCAAATATTAATGAATTTGTATATACTTTTTTAAGAATTTTTTGTGTTTTTTTCCATTCTGTTAGATTTTGTGTTGTCTGAGACACAACGACAACCTTTTTTTGTGCATTTTCATTAATTTCCAAATACTTTTCAAGACTTTCCTCGCCCGAAAAAACCACGACCTCCCCCTTCGCAAAGCTGACTATTCCTTTAACTTCGGGGTGATCCGGGTCTCCGTACACAAAAAGCAAAGAATCTTCATCTGTGTTATCCTTTACGATCTTGTGTATCTTCTTAACGTACGGGCATGCACAGTCAAGCATCCTAAAGCTCTTTTTCTCTCTCGAAAATCTCTCTAACTTATCATAAACGGACTTTGTTACTCCGTGGGCTCTGACAACCACGGTACAAGGCTCGCTGTCACTGCATTCGTCAAAAATCCTGTCCAGATCCGCCTCGGTCGCAACCTTGACTCCCTTTTGTTCCAGATCTTCTACGATGGTGGGATTATGTATAAGATTACCGAGCGTATATATCTTTTCACCGGTATTCTTTTCAACAAGATCGTAAACCGAGCTTACAGCACGGTCTACACCAAAACAAAAACCCGCATTTTTTGCAATTTCAATTATCATACGGTGTAATTATCCTTTGTTTTTTCAAAAAAATCATTCATGAAGAGCAAGTACTTTTTCGAAAATATATTCCGATGCCGCGGTGTATTCCGCCTGAGTACCGCTTACAATATTAAGCTCACCGTTGGGTATTACGTCACCGACGGTTATGAACACCTTTCTGAAAGGCAAGATCTTATATTTTTTCGTTTTTATGGCAACGGGTAACACATCAGCTCCCGATCTGTACGCCACCATTCCGACACCCGACTTTACGGGAGTATCCTTGGGATGCTTTTTCGGATAACGCGTCCCCTGCAAAAACATTCCGACGGCATCACCGTTTTTCAGATGACCTATCGCCGTTTTCAGCGCAGACGGGTCTGCTGCTCCCCTCTTTACGGGAAATGCTCCGAGAGCCTTTATGAGCGTGCTGAGCAGAGGGATCTTAAACAAAGACGACTTCGCCATAAAACGTATCTGTCGGTCAAAAGCCGCCCCCAAAATGATCGGATCCCAGTTTGACAAATGGTTCGGGCATACTATCAAGGGTCTGTCGGCGGGTATCTTCTCCGCACCTTCAACCTTTACTCTGAACATACCCATAAATAAATTCTTCAAAATCTTTCTCAAGAAAGCATACAGTTTCATTCGAAAGTCCTCACATACTCATTCTTATTGATTATGCCTCTTTTATACGAGATCTTATTATGCCGATTATCCCGTTTATCGTCTCGTCGATAGTCAACTCGGAGCTGTCAAACATAATAGCATCTTCGGCAGGAACGGCGGGGGCAACAGCCCTCGTTCTATCATTCTCATCCCTTTTCTGCATATCCGAAAGAACTTCCTCGTACGTCGTCTTTACTCCCTTTTCTTCAAGTTCTTTAAATCTTCTCAAAGCCCTCACTTCGTCTCTGGCAAATAAAAAGATCTTCACCTCGGCATCGGGAAAAATAACAGTTCCGATATCTCTTCCGTCCATAACCACGCTGTTCTTTTCAGCCGTTCCTCTTTGAAGTCCGAGTAAAAAGGTTCTGACTTCGGGAATTGCAGAAACAGCTGACGCGTACATCGATATTTCGGGCAGTCTGATATCATAACTTACGTTTTCTCCGTTAAGCCACACTATCTGCCCTTCTTCTCCCTGGGTCAGCTCAACGTTCACATCAGCAAGAGCGGGCACGACATTTGTCGAATCCTTGGGGTCTATTCCGTTTCTGTACATATACAATCCGATCGCGCGGTAAAGCGCGCCGGTATCAACATATAAAATATTGAGTTCTTTCGCTATGGCGCGTGCCATAACGCTTTTTCCCGAGCCCGAGGGGCCGTCTAACGCTATTTTATACATTTTATTCTCCTTTTTCTCCCCATAATCCATTTTATTGCTATTCTTCTTACTATTCTTCGAGCAGACCGAGCGCCGCTTGGTTTGCCGTCGAAAAGGCTATTTGCAAATTAAATCCGCCGGTATAAGCGTCAACGTCGATCACTTCGCCTGCAAAAAACAAATCTTTGATCTTCTTTGACATCATATTTGCGGGATTTATCTCTTTTACGTCAACGCCGCCCGATGTTATTATAGCTTCGGAAATCGGACGAAATCCTTTTACCGTACATTCGAGTCTTTTAAGAGTATTCAATATAACTTTGCGTTCGGCTTTCGTTATGCAATTAACTTTCCTGTTTTCGGGAATACCCGTCAGTCCGACAAATACGGGTATAAGCTTTTGCGGCAACAACGCCGACAAAGAGTTTATAAAATCTTTGTTTTTATTCTTTTCAAAATCGGATAAAAGCCTTTTGTCGAGTGTCTGTTCATCCAAAGCGGGCTTCAGATCTATTTGTATCTTATATCTGTTTACAGCCATAGGTCTCATGTGGCACGATGCACTGAGTATCGTCGGTCCAGAAAGCCCGAAATGTGTGAAAAGCATTTCTCCGAAATCCGAGTATATCTCTTTTTGTTTTTCTGTGTCGTATACGCTGACTCTTACATTTTTCAGCGAAAGCCCCATAAGCTCTTTCGGCCAACCCTCTTTCGTCTCAAGCGGAACGAGCGAAGGTTTGGGTTCGATCACGTTCAATCCTGCTTTTTTCGCAAAATCATATCCGTCTCCGTCTGAGCCGGTCTGCGGATATGATACTCCTCCCGTACAAACGACGACCTTGTCATAAAGCTTTTCTTTTCCGTTTACAACAACACCTTTTACGGTCTGTTCTTCAACAACAAGGCCTTCGACCTTCTCATAAACGATCTTTACTCCGTTTTCGGTACAATGATCCCTCAATGCATCGACGATATCAAAAGATCTGTCAGACACGGGAAAAACTCGGTTTCCCCTTTCGGTCTTAAGGCTGACTCCCCTTTCTTCAAAGAAAGCCATAGTATCCTCCGAACCGAAAGTTGCGTACGCACCGTAAAGAAAGCGAGAATTTGTGGGAACGTTTTCCATAAACGTATTTCTGTCGCAATTATTGGTTACGTTACATCTGCCCTTTCCCGTTATAGCAAGCTTTCTGCCGACAGCACTCTTCTTTTCATAAAGGGTAACGTCGCACCCGTAATAAGCGGCCTTGCCTGCGCACATCATACCTGCCGCACCGCCGCCTATCACGCACACTCTTATCTTATCAAAGCTCATTTTCTGCCGATATCGTTTCTATAGTGCATTTTTTCGAACGTAATATTCTTGAGCGCCGAATAAGACTTCGAAATCGCCTCATCCAGATCCTTTCCTACGGAAGTAACGCCGAGAACACGTCCGCCTGCGGTATATATCTTACCGTTTTCAGCCTTGGTTCCCGCGTGGTATACAAACACGTCGTCGGTATTTACCCCTTCGCGGTCGAGTCCGAAGATCTCTTTACCGGATTCGTATTTCGTGGGATAACCTCCCGAAGCGAGTACTATGCATACAGCAGCATTGTCCGACCACTCGATCTTTATCTCGTCGAGCTTTTCGTCTATTACTGCGTTTATAATATCAATAAAATCAGTCTTAAGTCTGGGCAACACAGCCTGTGTCTCGGGGTCTCCGAAACGGGCGTTGTATTCAATAACTTTTGGGCCCTTCGGGGTGAGCATAAGTCCAAAGTAAATTACACCCTTGAACTTTCTTCCCTCTTTATTCATGGCGTCCATCGTGGGCTTGAATATCTTTTCAAAACATTCGTCTGCAACGTCGGGAGTATAATTCTTGCTGGGAGAAAATGCGCCCATTCCGCCGGTATTTAAGCCTTTGTCATTGTCAAGTGCTCTCTTATGGTCCTGAGCAGACACCATGGGCACGATCGTCTTTCCGTCGGTAAACGCAAGAACCGAAACCTCGGGTCCGGTCAAAAATTCTTCTATTACGACCTTGTTACCCGATGCGCCGAACACCTTGTCGCACATAATGCTCTTTACGGCATCTTCGGCTTCTTTATAATCGTTGGCGATAATCACTCCCTTACCGAGCGCCAAGCCGTCGGCTTTTACAACAGTAGGATAGTCGTTCTGAGCCTTTATATATTCGATAGCCTTTTCAGAATCGTCAAACACCTCGTACGACGCCGTGGGGATACCGTATTTCTTCATAAGTTCCTTGGAGAAAACCTTGCTTCCCTCGATAATTGCCGCACACTGATGAGGGCCGAATGCTCTTATTCCTTTTTCTTCGAGTGCGTCAACCATTCCGAGCATCAAAGGGTCATCGGGCGCAACAAATACCAGATCGATCTTATTTTCCAGAGCGGTCTTTACAACTCCTTCAACGTCTGTTGCTTTTACGGGCAGACAGGTTGCGATCTGTGCAATCCCACCGTTTCCGGGAGCGCAAAAAAGTTCGGGGTTATACTTACTTTCGCTTAATTTTTTTACAATGGCATGCTCTCTTCCGCCGCCGCCGATGACAAGAATCTTCATCTTATTTCCTCCGGTTTTTCCGATAAATCATAATTACTTTTATTTTACAACATATTTCTTTAAATGTCAATCACATTAATCAACAAAAAGCAAAGCCAAAAAGAAAAGGACACCGCAAAAAAACACGCCGTATCCCTTTTGTTTTTTATTCAAAAAAGCAGCCTTCAATAAGGAATTTTACCGCCATTGCGATAAGAATAATACCACCCGCCATTTCGGCTTTCGACTTATATTTTATCCCAAAAACGTTTCCGACCTTTACCCCGACAAAACAGAAGGTAAACGTCGCAATACCGATCGCGCTGACGGTTATAATCAGTTCGGGGAGACTGAGCGCCGGAAAAGAAGCCCCTCCTGCCATAGCGTCAATACTGGTGGCTATCGCAAGAACTATCATCGTCTTAAAATCAAGCGCGGAATCCATACATTCGTCGCACTCTTTCTCAAACGATTCTTTGAGCATATTTCCGCCTATAAAAAGCAAGAGCCCGAATGCTATCCAATGGTCTATTGCACTTATTCCCTGCCTGAATATGCTCACGAGCAAATAACCCAAAACGGGCATCAATGCCTGAAAAATCCCGAAATATAAGCCAACCTTTACGCCATGCTTGAGTTTAAAGCCCTTGCCGAGCGACAGCCCCTTGCATATCGACACCGCAAAAGCGTCCATTGAAAGCCCTACGGCATATCCGAGAATATCAATTATATTCATAAAAAAATCACTCCGTTAAAAACTTGCTTATCTCATCAAAAGAAGAAAATACTTTCTTGCCCGTCCGCTCGAGAGTCTCTCTGTCCGTATGGCCTTTTGAATACAGTACACATTCCACTCCAAGTGCATCTGCAGTTTCAAGATCGTGCAAAGTATCCCCCACCATCACGCACTCTCCGGGGATTATTTTTTCTTCTTTCATCAGTCTTTTTGCCCGTTCGATCTTGCTCCCGGCATCTCTGTCGCTCGCTGCCTCTATCTTTTCAAAGATCGAACATATCTTATATTTTTCAGCATGCTTGAGAAGGTCGTCGATATGTGCCGCGGACACGATATACTGTTTTACACCCTTTTCACAGAGCAGTTTCAACAGCGTTTCCGCACCGTCTGCAAGCTTTATTTTTTGGTCGTGTTTTATATAAAACTCGCCGAACAACGGCTTTATCATCTCCATGGTAACGACTTTCAGGTCAAATATCTTTTCGTAAAATTTGTAAATGGGAGTATCTATGTACGAATAGTACGTTTTAAGATCAAGCGATTCTTTTCCGTAAACCTCAAGCATATCGTTTACTGCGTAAAGAGATGCGTCAAGGTCATCAAGCAACGTCCCGTTCCAGTCCCACAAAACGTATTTATACTTCATTTATTCCTCTGTTTTATCCTATTTTTTTCGTTTTAAACTGCTTTTTATCTATACGCTTCAATCAAATTGATTATCGTATCAACGCATCTGTCCATCTCTTCCGCCACGGCAAATTCAAATCGACCGTGATGGTTCTGCGAACCCGTTCCGAGATTGGGACAAGGCAAGCCCATATATGAAAGGCGCGCTCCGTCAGTTCCACCTCTGATCGGGCTTATTTCAGCACTTCCTCCCGCTTTTACAATAGCATTTACGGCATTATCTATCAAGTGCATATGCGGTACTATCTTTTCCGCCATATTCATATAACTGTCGCAAAGCTCCAAAACCACGGTGTCTTTTCCGTATTTCATATTCAAAAACTCGGCTATCTTCTCAAAGGTTGCACGTCTGATCTTTATACCGGTCATACTGTGGTCTCTGAGTATGTATCTCATTTCCGATCTTTCCACGTCGGACTTCATTTCCATAAGATGATAAAAACCTTCGTACCCCTCGGTATGCTCGGGACGTTCATTCGCAGGCAGCATCGAATTAAACTCCATTGCGATCAAATTTGCATTTTTCATGCCGCCATATTTTGCCTCGCCCGGATGCACGTTTTTGCCGTTCACCGTAACTTTTGCATTTACGGCGTTAAAATTCTCATACTCGATCTGACCGTGATACGCTCCGTCAACGGTATAAGCATAATCCGCGCCAAACGTTTTTATGTCAAAAAGATCGGCACCCCTGCCTATTTCTTCGTCGGGTGTAAAAGCTATCGAAACCTCTCCGTGAAGTATCGACTTATCGTTCATCAGTCTTTCTGCCGCCGTCATTATCTCAGCTATTCCCGCCTTGTCGTCGGCTCCGAGAATTGTCGTTCCGTCCGTAACTATAAGCGTCTGTCCCTTATATGCTTCAAGCTTCGGCATCACTATATTCTTTTCGGGATTAAGAACGATGTCATTCCCGTCGTAATTCTTTATAACGCGCGGCTTTACCCCTCTGTATTCAACGTCACTGACTGTATCCATGTGGGCAATAAAGCCTATTTTTACGTTCTTTTCGCCAATCGAATTGGACGGTATCTTTGCATAAACGTACCCGTTTTCATCAACAAAAGATTCGGTTATTCCTAAGCCTTTCAGTTCCGAAACAAGACAGTTTGCAAAATGCCTCTGCCCCTCTGTCGACGGGCATTTTTCAACCGTTTCGTCCGATCCGGTTTCAAAAGAAGTATATTTTATAAGTCTCTCGTACGCCTTCATATTTTTACCTCACATTATTTCCATATATTATACCCTATCTCAGACCGGTATGTCAACCAATATTTACGTTGCCGATAAAACATATCTAAATAAACCGTTTACTGCCAAATAGTGTTGTTAGATGTAATTTATTGTAGATTTATTATTAATTTGTTATTGATTTAAACAAAATAGTGTGTTATAATATTTTGTAAACCAAGAAAAAAATGGTTTTCACATTTTCTTTTTAATAAACAACACTCAAGACGAAAGGATTATCAAGACAATGGCAGACTTAAAGTTTTCATACGAAAACCTAAAACATTTTTGCACAGATATTTTCTGCAAGTTCGGTTTTGACAAAAAGGACAGCGAGATCATCACAGACGTATTGCTCCTCTCCGACCTCTACGGAATTGATTCTCACGGAACACAGCGTCTTCTCCGCTATTATAAACACCTTCAGACAGGTCTTATAAAAGCAGATGCTAAAGCTGAGACCATTTTCGAAACTCCTATTTCAGCAGTTATAGATGCAAAAGAAGGTATGGGTCAGATAGTTAGCTACAACGCTATGAACCTTGCTATCGAAAAGGCTCAAAAGAACGGCATCGGTATGGTTACGGTCAAAAATTCCAACCACTACGGCATCGCCGGTTATTACGCAAAAATGGCTTGCGACAAAGGCCTTATCGGTATTTCGGTTACAAACACCGAAGCTATCATGGTTCCTACGTTCTCCCGTAAAGCTATGCTCGGAAGTAACCCCATAGCAGTTGCAATGCCCGCAGATCCCTACCCCTTCTTCTTCGATGCGGGAACTGCTGTCGTAACAAGAGGTAAGCTTGAACTCTACAAAAAGCTCGACAAAGAAATGCCCGATTGCTGGGGACTTGATGCTGACGGCAAGGTCAACACAAACGCTCCTCACGTTCTCGATTGCATAGCTGCACATAAGGGCGGCGGTATTCTCCCCCTCGGCGGCGCATACGAAAAAACAGGCAGCCACAAGGGTTACGGTTACGGTATGCTCTGCGAGATCTTCAGCTCGATCCTCTCTCAGGGTCTCACGAGCGACAAGACATACTGCGGCGGCAAGGCTCTTATCTGCCACGGCTTCATCGCCATCAACCCCAACCTCTTCGGCGATCCCGCCGCTATCAAGGCTCACTTCTCCGAGTTCCTTCAGGATCTCCGTAACGCTCCTTTGGCTGAGGGTTGCGACAGGATCTACACACACGGCGAAAAAGAGATCATCGCTATGGAAGACAGACTCAAGAACGGTATTGCTATCAACATCAACACCGTTAAGGAAATGAAAGGATGTGCTGAAGGCTTCGGTATGAAATTCTCCGACTACTTCGGCGACATTGCTGACAACATCTGATTACATAGTTTTTAATCAACGGAAAATTATTTTATAAAAAGGTGGTATATATCATGGATATGCTCAAAAAATTCTTCCCCCTCTCGTTCCTCGAGAAAAATGACGTCGTCGCAATGATAATCTACATCGCGATCTATCTCGTTGCAGGTCTCATCTTCGGTTTTATCCTCGGCTTTGCTGCAATTCTTCCGATCATCGGTATTTTGTTCGGTTTGTGCGCAACAGTTATTGACCTTTACTGCTTAGCAGGTATCGTATTTACGGTCCTCGATTTCTGCAAGGTTCTTAAATAAAAAGCAACGCAAAAAGCCTCGGTCTGATCCGAGGCTTTTTTGTTTTTATCAATAAACGTAAAAACACTCCTCTTATTTGAGGAGTGTTTTTTTTGCTGATTTATTTTGCTGTAAATCTGTAATCGGTTACAAGAATGTGGGTCTGTTCGTTTCCGATTCCAACCTCAAGAGAGAACGTGTATTCTGCTCCGCTTGTGAGTGCAAGCTCAACATCAAGCTTTTTAAGATCGTAAGAAGACAAGTGCTTCTGTCCTGATTCAAACAGGTAGCTGATCTCATCGTAAACAACGTTTCCGTCAGCAGCCTTAATAACAGGCTTAACGGATACAATCTGTTTATTCGACTTAACCACGCCGCCCAACGTTCCTTGGGAAAGATCTTTATTCAGTTCGGCATCCGTATAGATAACGGAATCTTTTTCAACAAGTCCCGTCGTGAGCTCTTTTATCGTAACAGGGAGATAACCTGTTTCAATAAGATAATCGTAATTATATGTAAGCTCTTTCCAGCACGAATTTGCCGCACTGTCCAGTACAGCCGTTCCGTCCGTGCTCTTTACGTTTACATAAGGAACTGCCCAGTTTGCACATTCAAGTGTAGTAACGGTTTTTGCAGTGGGGTCAACCGAAATAATAAGTCTCGTATGACCGGCTCCCTCGCCATCGGCGTTGTAAAGGTACTGAATCATAGCATCGCCCGGACGGAGTTTGTCATAAGAAGCATACATCACTTCTTTTGTGTTCAACTCTTGTGCGATAACCTTTGTATCGCTTCTGCGTTCCGTTCCCGTATAAACGTAATCACCTACCGGAATAATACCGCTGTTGTGTCCGGGAACCATATTTGAAGTATAAGCAAGTCTGTCTACCGTGCCTTTATTATTTATAACCGTGTTCCATGCCATAAACACTGCCTGCGAGCAATGCGATCCCGGGAATACAGTATAGTTCTGATATGCAGCTATCTTCTGATCGTCTGTGAACGTACCGTCGATATATCCCTTCATTTTATTGTCATATGCAGCTATACAATCGGAAATATCATCGTGCGAAAAAGAGCATTTCCATGAATCGCACTTGCTGGGAAGAACGTGTTTGGTAACACCGAGGCTCTCAACGTCAACCACGTTGTTTTCTCCGACAAGGTGTGTAAACGACTCAAAGTTCGAGGTGTTTACAAAGTGGTTTATACTACTTACGTAAGGCATTCCGTAATAGGTCTTTCCAGCCTCGAAAATACCCATAAACGCAATACCGCCTTCACTCTCTATAACCGTATCGGTCAGATTGTTATACAACGCAAACGTTTCGGAAGGCGTCCACTCGATCGTAGCCTGCTTTCTCATATATGCAACTACTCTTTGACGGAGTTCGTTTACAGTATCGTCGCTTGCATACTGTTTTGTCTGGTCGAAATTGTCATAAGCATCAACAACTTTCGCCTGGAGATTATCTTTTGTCTCTTGAGTCTCAAGTCCGCCTTCAATAGCTCTCTTTGCAATGTCATAGGGGTTTCTCGAAATAACGTCGGAATATCTGACATACTCTTTGCCGCCGTAATTGAACTTTAAGTATGCTCTTGCATAGTAGTCGGTATTAAACTCATCTCTGTTTATAAGATCAAAGTTGCACTCAAATCTCTCCGTGTTGCCAACGGAAACGGTTCCGTCAGCGGCGGGAAGACATTTGAACATACCGTACGTTTCATCAAAGTTCAATTTATCGGGCGAAGAAAGCATATGGCCTTTTATTACTATAACGCCCTTTTCGGTTATAACCGCGCCGTCTGCAATGGGACCCGAATGGCTTGCAACAAATCTAAGCGTCTGAACGTCGTCGTTCGTCTTGATACGGGCGCCCTGAATACCGATAGTCGGCAACTCAAGAACGTCTATCTCTGTCGAATAATATTTCGTATTACCATAGTAGTAATCTACCGTCTTTTTGCCTGCTGTGGACGTATCGCACTCCGTCTTAAAAGCATAGTTCGATTCGTCGAACGACACCGTGCTCGAATACGTCGTGGTATTATCATACTTATTCAGGAAAGATACGTTCAATACAGCTCCCTCGGAACCTATAACGTCTCCCTTAAATACCGCATTGGGTTTAACGGGATCTACAGTCGCTGTAACCGAGGTTGCCCAGTTCGCGGGGTATATTATACTCATACCGCTCTGGGTGATCAAATAGTTGGTTATATATTCACCTGCAGTGCCCGTCGTTCTTGATCTCGGATTAGCCGACGCAAGGTCAAGAATATAGCTTTCTGCATCGTATACTCCGGATGAAAGAGAGCTTGCGAAGCTGAGCTGTTTCGATACACCTCTGTCCTTATAAAACGCCGGTCTTCCATCCAATCTGACGTACACTTTACAACCCTCTCTTGCAAAACGCCCCGAGCTGGTTGCATATGCTGCCATACCAAAATAGCAGTTCGTTCCGATATTCATGTAAATATCTCCGTCGACCACTACGTTATATGCATTTGCAGACATACCGGATACGTTGGCTCTGTAAGTTCCGCCGAGCAGGTTGAGATACACGTTACCCGTATGGAGATCGATAGCAGCAACCTCTTCTCCGGTCTCTTTATCTATTTCTTTTCTGGGAGTTCCCCAGTTACTGCCGGAAATGTACGCATACGTACCGGACTTTATTGTCACGTTTGTATCACCGACTAACGAAGCGTATCTCTTTCCGCCTGCTATCGAGGGATAATAGTAGCCGCTCGTCTGACCGGTCGGAAGAGAACACGTTATGCCGTCTCCCATCACAAGCTTATTACCGCGTGCGCATATAAGTCTGTTTTGTGCAGTATTTTTAATTGTGATATATTCAAAAGTAGTGGGTCCGGAAAGGCTGAGATGTGCTGCTCCGCCTATGCTCAGACAAGCACCGTTAGTCTTTGCATAGTCAACGCCGTTATAAGTACTCGTTATTATGATCTCTTTGTCAGATTCAGCCAGATAAAAATCTTTATTAGAGGTTGACGAACCGTATGAGTTCGAATTATCGATAACAACGGGACCGCATATTACTATCGTACCTCCGGTATCAATAAGCTTTTCCGAAGCCTGATACAAAGCAGTACGAAGATAATATTTACCGTACGTTTCTGTTGCGGAGTCATCGTCGGAGTCTATTACCTCGGAAATTTCATACGCCGGCACCTCAGAAGGATATAAAGGACTCTCTGCCGACGAGCCGTCTCCTCCCGCTGTCGCATTGTCCGAAATAAAGATAACGTTTTCCTTTTGGGATGCGTTATCGACCTCTGCCGAAGCAGAAAACAACACCGTCATAGAAAGTGAGATTACCACTGCAATAGCAACTAAAACTAAAGAAAAAAACTTTTTCATGGCACACCACCAAATTTAATAAATATATTTTTATCTATTGTACAACTTTTTAAGTGCTCTGTCAACAGCAAATAAACAAAAACACCCTCCGAAGGGTGTTTTTGTTTATTATTTCGCTACAAATGAGTAATTTTGTATAAGTTTTACCGCCGGGGTCGACGAAGTGAGACCCGAAACTCTTACGTTAAGGTTCAAGCTATACGTTTTTCCCGATACAAAAGGCACATTGCTCATATCAACGTTTGAAAGGTCTACTATGCTTGTATGAACCGCGGAAGCCTTTGCCGTATCGGACGGCTGATATTTTACAGTAAACGTATTTGTTCCGTCGGAAACCGTTACATCAACAGATATGATCTGTCTGTTCGAAACAGCCTTGCCCGACAGTTTGCCGCGAGGCAGATCTTTTTCAAGGTCAAGATCCGTTATCAAAGTATATTCACCGTCGCTATGACCGGTTGCCAACTCGGGAATGGTTATCGGAACGTATCCGCTTCTTATCAAATAATCGTAGTTGTACGTCAACTGTTTCCAGCTCGTATTATTGTTCGTCAAAGTGACTGACGTGCCGTTTCCGCTCGTAACCCTGCAATTCGGTATCGACCAGTTTGCACACTCGATCGTCGTTATCGTTCTGGCACTCGTATCCACGCTGACGACAAGTCTTGCGTGACCGCTTCCGCTGTAATGTACTATCGCGTCTCCCGGTTTAAGAAGGTCGTATGCAGCTAATATCTTTGCTTGGTTGGCAGAATCTGCAACCATCTTCGAAGTATCGTTCTGATACTTTTCGTAATCGTAATCATAATCGCCGACAGGAATTACGCCGCAATCATTTCCGGGAACCATATTTACCGTTGCCGTCAAGGGAGACAGGCTCAACCTACCGTTAAGAACGGTGTTCCATGCGGTTATGACCGCCGTAGAGCAGTCTGAACCCGGGAAATTCTTGTAGTTTTCAAGCGCGACTGCCTCGTTTTCGGTTCCGGTTCCGCATGCTACTACTCCGGGAATTTCGGAAAGCGAAAGTATGCCGTCGTTTATAAGCTCGGAAAACGTCTCTTCTTGAGAGAAGTTATTGTTCGTATACGGAATTCCGTAATAGGTCTTGCCTTTTTCGAAATACAGGTTTGTCGTAACCCCCGTTGCATCCTTCGGGTTGTTTATCCAGAAACTCTCAGACGGAGTCCATTGCATACTCATCTGAGCTTTCATATAGTTCACGACCCTGTTTCTGTAATTCATGGTCGTTTCATACTGCTTAGTGTTGTCGTAACCTTCAAATGCGTCTATTACGTTTTCTTTCAAAAACGCCTTCGTCTCAGCACTCTCGACTGAACCTTCCGCACAAGCGCGCTTTGCTATCTCATACGGATTTCTTCTGATTGCCTCGGAGTATCTGTAAAACGTCTCTCCGTTGTAGCTGAGTTCTACAAAAGCCACAGCGATCTGGTCGATGTTAAATCTGTTTATTCTCGACGTTCCGTCGGTACAGGAATAAGTTACCACACTTCCGTTCTTTGAATACTCGTCATCCTCCTTGGGAGTCACGACAGCCATTCCGTACGTATCTTCGAAATTAAGCTTCGTACTGTCGTATACAAGGTCGGATCTTACGGTCAAAACACCGTATCTCTCTATACTCATTCCCGGAGAAAGCTTCTCCGTATACTTTGCAATAAATCTAAGCTTTTGATAAGTCGTATCGGTCTTGATCCTTGCACCGAGAATATCTACGTCCGGGCACTCAAGAACGTTGACGTTCTTCGTACAGTACGCGGTCGTTCCGTATTTGAACTGAGCCGACAAAGTTCCCGCCTTACTCGTATCACCGGTTACGGCAAAAGCTTGGTTTGCTTCATCGTATTCAACAACGTTACTATACACCGTAGAATTGTCATATTTATTTTTAAAGCTTACGTTCAGCTTTGCTCCGCTTGACGAGATCGCGTCGCCCCTTAAAACGTACTGTACCGTCGGCTCGGTTACACAGCTTACGCTCGTTGCCCACGCGGCAGGATATAATACATCATATCCCGAAGATACTGCCGAGGTTACGAGATTGTTTATAACCTTTGACTTCGTGCTTCCGGTACTTCTTGCAGTAATGTTCGAATCGGATACGCTCGCCAAATTCACCTTATAGCTGTCTGCAGGGTAATTGTCGGTCGTGCTGGAATCTTCTTTTGTCACAAGATGTTTATTAATATTGGCGCTGGCGTCATAATACGCTCCGCCGTACACGTTGATCGTTACACTGTGCCCTGCCGTTTCAAAACGTGCCTGGCCCGCCCCGTAGATCGGCACACCAAATTTTGCGTTTTTATGGATGTTGATCACCACGTCACCGTTAAGGGTTGTCGTCGCAGCCTTGATCGAGCCTCCGCACACATTACCTCTGAACGTTCCGCCAATAATATTTAAATTAACATTTCCGTTGTGAACGTATTTGTATCCCGAAACGTCAAGTCCCCAGATACTTCCTGTTATGTGGTTGTAATATCCGGATTTTATCGTCACGTCGGTATCGGCTGTCAGCCCCTTATATCTCGTACCGCCCGCAATCGAGAGATAATTATCTCCGTCGGGGTTGGTGTCCACCGAAGAACAGGATATTCCGTCACCCATAACAAGACGGTTTCCGTTTGCACAAAGAACTCTGTCTTCGCCCTTCGTCTTTATGGTTATATTATCGATCAAGGTCGGTGAATCAAGAATTATCTGCGCGGGCGAGCTGATCTGCCAGTACGCACCTTTCGTCTTTGCATAGTCAACTCCGTCATAAGTGCTTGTTATATGCAACGGTTCGTCAGAGCTCGGAAAAATAAAGTCTTTACTCCCCGATCCTGAACCGTACGATTTGGTGCCGTCTATTACAACGGGACCGCATATTACTATAGTTCCGCCGGTATCTCTCAGCTTGTATGCCGCCTGATAAAGTGCAGTCTTCAAATGATAGTTTCCGTATACTACCCCCGAACTGTTCGTCTGTTCGTTGATCTTATGATCGGGAACAGCTTCGGGATAAAGAGGGCTGTCCGCAGATGAACCGTCTCCCCCTACCGTTGCATTATCTGAAATAAAAATAACGTTGTCGGAAACACCCATCGTTTCATCGGCCTCGGCAAATGATACGATACTGCACGAAAGTGCCAGTATGATCAAGACACACACCGATAATAAAGCAAAAAACTTCTTCATATAATCTCCCAAAACAATATAATTGTTAAATATATACTATTATAATTATTTATCAAGACTTTGTCAATGCCATTTTAAACAAAACTGAGCCCGCGGTCATACTGATCGCAGGCCCTTGGTTTTATATAAGTTTTTCAAGTATGTCGGCAACATACACGATCATAGGAAGTGTAGCAACCGATATTGCAGTCGTCATACCCACGCAGGTCGCCGCATACCCCGGCTCGATGTCGTAGAGCTCGGCAAACATATTCGTTATGCTTGCCGTGGGAAGTCCTGCCATTATCATGGAAAATACGCTCAAAACGTAGTCTATACCAAAGCCGAAACGGAGTATCGCAAACACCAAGATCGGAAAAACAATAAGTTTTACAAACGAAACGTAATATATCTTCCAGTCTCCGAAAAGGCGTTTCATCGGATACGTAGCCAATACGCCGCCGAGTACGAGCAGCGAAACGGGAGTACACATACCTCCGATATAGTCGAGTGCCTTTAAGATACCGCTCATATTCCATTCGTTTACAAGGGTACCGAAGTTTACGAAATAAAGCACAGCACCGATAAAGCAGGGGACCGTTCCGAAGTTAAGCAATATTTTTTTCGGATTGAGCTTGATGTCGTCTCTTTCTCTGCCTAGAATGACCATTCCGTACGTCCAGGCAAACACGTGGAATATTATCGAATAGAACGACGCCCAAGTTGCATGAGCATCACTGAAAAGCGTTTGCACGATCGGGAGTCCGAAGAACATTACGTTTGCAAAAATTATGCTGTGTTCCGAAAGCTTTCTGGCGTTGCTGTTTTTCATAAAACGCATCGTGAGCCAGCCGAGTACAGCCGCCAAAGTGTGCACAAACAAACTGATCAAAAGGATCTTTCCGAGCAACAGATTGTTTTCACCCGTCATCTTCATTTTTATCATCGAAGAAACAATAAGAACGGGCTGTGTCACGTGCAAAACAAGCTTAGACAAGCTCTTCGAAAACTTAGCGTCGATCAAGTCTCTTTTTCTCAAAAAATAACCTACGACCATTACGATAAACATACTGATCGCTATGTTCAATACAACTAAAATGTCAAATTCCATTTCCTATTTTTCAACCTCGTCAAGTCTTTTCTTTATTTTTTGCATATCGATAAGCATATCTTCTTTCTTTCTCGGGTCTCTGAGAAGAGCCGAAGGATGATACACTGCGCAAATCGTAAATCCGTTCTTTTCAAAAAATATTCCGTGCTCTTTCGTTATCATAAAATCTTCTTTTATGAGCCTTTTTGCCGATATTCTTCCCAAGCACACTATGATCTTCGGTCTTATGAGCCTAACCTGCTCACGAAGATAGTCAATGCACAGATCCTGTTCTTCTTCTTTTGGGTCTCTGTTCTTGGGCGGGCGGCATTTGAGCATATTTGCTATGTAAACGCTGTCTCTGTCAATGTCAACGGCGTACAAATATTTGTCAAGAAGCTTTCCCGCAGCACCCACGAACGGTATACCGCTCAGATCCTCTTTTTCTCCCGGAGCTTCTCCGATAAACATTATACTGGCGTTTCTGCTTCCAACGCCGAACACCACGTTTGTTCTCGTCTCGCAGAGCTGACACTTCGTACATTTTTTGCAGCTGTTTTCAAGCGCTTCCCACTTTTCGTTTAAACTACTGTCCTGCATTTTTTCGTCCTTTGTTTATTATTTTAAATCAATCGAGCCTGCCTACCGTCTCGACCGCATTTCTTTCAACGATCACGTCAGCGTGCTCAAGCACGTACATCAAAGCTTCCCTTCCGCCGACTTTCTTTCCAAACTCGGTCGCAACGTCTGACGTGCAAACGTTTCTTTTGCGTTTCGTCTGTCCGACCTGCGTTATGTCTTCCTGTAACACAACGTAATAGCGTCGGGCAAGCTCTCCTCTTTCTTCTATGTAAAAAGAGCTGTCATTCTTATATCCGCATCTGCGAATAACGTTGCAAGCTCTCACAGCGTCGTTTAAGCTTTCAAAAGAATATACGCAGTATTCTCTGCGTTTTTTCGGTGTCGTGTTTCTGTCCTTTGGCTTCTTATCGGTCTTTTCGTCGGTAACGTTACAAGTAACGTACACCTCACATCCGCCGTTTTTCGACGGGTAGACCTGAATAAATAGCCTGTCGCCCTCAAAATCGAAACCGATCTTTTCTTTTGCTTCCCCCAGTATCTTGTCAAACATTTTTCTCGTGTGAGATTCCTCGTAAGACATAGATTCACTTGTTACCGAATAGGTCTCCATATCATCCCGGGTCAGCATAATCTTCAACTTTGATTCGCTGATTAGTATAAGTTCCATATTTTTCGCGTACCCCCCATTTATCCATTATAACGATTAATATCATTATAATCGGCGGCACGAAAAATGTAACTGTAAACTTTTTTACAACGTTGGTTTTTATTGGTCTTTATAGCGTTAAAACTCGTTCTTAAGCGATCGGGTAAATAAACCTTGCAGAACAGAATCAACGTCGGCGCCGTTATACAAAATATCGTATACCGCTCTGCAGATCGGAAGATCAACACCGTATTTTTCAGCAAGCTTTAATATCGCCCTAACGGTATAGTAGCCTTCCGCAAGACTTCCGTAACGTTCGCCTCTGGCATACATCTCACCATACATTCTGTTGTGGCTGAATTGGCTGAACAAGGTTGCCTCGTAATCACCCAAATGGCAAAGGCCGTACGCCGAAAGCTCGTTTCCGCCCAAAGCCACGATCAGTCTTGCAACCTCGCGCGTTCCCCTAGACATCAATGCGCCTTTCAGCGAAGAAAGCCCCTTGCCGTCAAGCAATCCCGCGGCAATTCCTATTACGTTCTTTGCGGCGGCGCCAATCTCGTTTCCGATCAGATCTTTTCCGAAATAAAAACGTATAAGCTCGCTCGAAAGCTCGGATATGAGCCAATTCTTATACTCGTCATCGTCGCTGTCTATTACCATACAGTTGGGTATTCCCTTCGTGAACTCTTCTACGTGTCCGGGGCCTATCCATACGGCGATCTTAGTCTTCGGCGACGTAGCCTCTCTGACTACCTCGGAAAGACGCATCCCGGTAGATATTTCTATTCCCTTCATGCAGAGGATATACTCTTTTTCCGAAGCACCGTACTGCTGCAGCTCCGCCATAAGTCCTCTCACTGCCTGCGACGGTATCGATATTACTATATTCTTATTTTTTGCCGCTTCGTCAAGACTGTCGGTTACCTTTATTCTTTCTCCAAAGTCAACGACGCCGTTCGTGCGGGTCTCCATTATCTTTTGGATCTGCGGAATATCGTTTCCGTATAGCGTTACGTTATGACCGATTCGGTCAAGATACCAGGCTATACACGAGCCCCACCTTCCGCAACCGATTACTGTTATGTTCATATTGATCTCCATATCCATGAAATATATATTAATAAAACATAATATGCCATTATAATCCGTATAATACCATATTTTCGACAAAGTGTCAATACGGATACGGGGAGAATTATTGCTTCTTTTTTGGTATAATCCACCTGAGCAAAAAAGTCGTATCTATACCAAAACACAATCAAAACAGTAACAAAACGAGGTGATGTTTTATTATTCTTGAATATGACAAAGCGGAAGAAGAGTACGTCTCCTCCAACCTTTCTTATGCCGCGTTGGCAAGCAAGCACAACATTCCTCTCAGCTTGCTTGCGCGTTATGCAAAAGAACACGGCTGGGTCGAAAAAAGAAAGCGCTACAACGCTCTGCCCGACCGCCCCTCTATCGACGTTTCAAAACTCGCAAGGTCGTCAGACGCTCTTGAAACAATTATCGAGAGCGCCTTTATTTCAGTCTCCGAATCCGCTTTAAACAATAAAGAGCTGGACACGAAAACGCTTAAAGAGCTGACGTCTACTCTTAAAGAAGCTATCAATATTAAACAAAACATCTATCTGCTTCCAATGGTTACCGAACAAAAGCATTTAGAATACGAACAGAGAAAAAATCCCGATCTTCCCTCTTCGGAAAACGAGATCCGAGTTATCCTCGATGACGATACGGAAAAATACTCCGTGTGAGGTGATAGCTTGAAACAGATCTCCTTAGGTATACCCAATCCAAAACAGGCTGCCTTCTTAAAAGATACGCATAAATACGTAGCCTTTGGCGGTGCGCGCGGTGGCGGAAAAAGCTGGGCTGTCAGAGTTAAAGCCATTCTGCTTGCAATAAAATATCCCGGCATTAAAATCCTCATCGTCAGAAAGACACTTTCGGAGCTTCGAAACAATCACATAACGCCCTTGATCACGCTGACGTACGATATCGCCGATTACAGCGATTCAAAAAAAGAGCTGTCTTTCAAAAATTCCTCTTTGATCCGTTTCGGTTACTGCTCGTGCCAAGCCGACTTAACACAATACCAGGGCTCGGAATGGGACGTTATTTTTCTTGACGAGGCGACCCAATTAAAAGAAGAGTGGTTCGACGAGTTGAAAGTAACCGTCAGAGGCGTAAACGATTTTCCGAAAAGAGTCTATCTCACCTGTAACCCCGGCGGTGTAGGTCATTCGTGGGTAAAAAGGTTATTTATCGACCGCGTTTACAAAGAGGGAGAGGACCCAGACGATTACAGCTTTATCCGCTCACTGGTAACCGACAACAAAGCCTTGATGGAAAAAAATCCAGACTATGCAAAACAGCTTTCTTCCCTTCCTCCCAAACTGAGAAAAGCTTGGCTCGAAGGCGATTGGAATATATTTGAAGGTCAGTTTTTCGAGGACTTTATCGACGCTCCAGAGCATTACACCGACAGGTTTTTCACAAACGTTATCGAACCGTTTGAGATCCCGCCGGACTGGAATATTTTCCGCAGCTTCGACTGGGGCTTTTCAAAACCTTTTGACTGCTCGTGGTGGGCTGTCGATTACGAAGGAAGAGCCTATCTTATCTTACAGTTTTACGGCTGTACCGGTGTCCCCAACGAAGGGCTGAAGTGGCATGCCGAAAAAGTCTTTTCGGAAATACACAGGATCGAATCGGAACACCGTTGGCTGAAGGGCAAAAAAATAATCGGCGTTGCCGATCCGTCTATCTGGAGCGAGGACGGCGGTGAACCCATAATTGCCGCGGCTGACCGGCATCAAGTTTATTTTCAAAAAGCAGACAACAGCCGTATTGCAGGTTGGATGCAAGCCCATTACAGACTTGCATTTGACGAGGAAAACAAGCCTATGGTTTATTTTTTCAACACCTGCAAACACGCTGTCAGAACCCTTCCTCTGCTTCAGTACAGCAAAACGAATCCCGAGGATCTCGACACTATGCAGGAAGACCATTTTGCCGACTCTTTCAGATATTTCTGTATGTCCCGCCCAATTAAACCGCAAAAAGCGTTACTACAAAAAACAAATGCATCCGACCCTCTCGATCTTTTAAATCAAGAAAAATTCAGACAGTACAGCTATTTCTGATGATTTTTCAAAAATAATCGTTACGGAGTAAAAAAATGAAAAACAATAATAAAAACAAAAATAACATAAAAAAGAAAAACATCCCCGACAAAAATACCGTCAATTCGCTCTATATCAAAAACAACCCCGAAGCACTCTACCCACTCGATTTCGTTCCCGACAAAATAAACCAAAAAACACTCGATTCAGCTTACTCGCTCTTAAAAAAATACAAAGCAGGAAAAACAAATCTCGAAAAAAGAATTACCGAAAACGATCTTTGGTGGAAAATGCGTCATTGGGAACAGATCCGCGACAGAGAAAGGAAATACAATCCCGCTTCCGCTTGGCTTTTTAACGCAATTTCTAACAAGCATGCAGACGTTATGGACAACTGCCCCGAGGTGATCGTTTTGCCCCGCGAAAAGAGCGATTCCGACGCTGCAAAGCAGCTCACGGAAATCCTCCCCGTCATACTCGAACAAAACTCGTTCGAGGAAACTTATTCAAACGTCTGGTACGACAAACTGAAGGGCGGTACGGGTGTATACGGCGTATTCTGGAACCCTGCACTCAACAACGGAACGGGAGATATCTCAATAAACCGATGCGATATATTAAATCTGTTTTGGGAGCCCGGAGTTTCGGACATTCAAAACTCTCCCCATCTTTTTCACGTTGAGCTTTTCAACAACGACGAACTCGAGGCTAAATACCCCGCTTTGCACGGAAAGCTCGGTGCATCGGGATTCGACGTTACGAAATACTGTTATGACGATACCGTGGACACGAGCAACAAAACGCCGGTCGTCGACTGGTATTACAAATCCAATCACAACGGAAAGACACTTCTCCACCTTTGCAAATTCTGTGCAGATGAAATACTTTACGCATCCGAAAACGACGTGCATCTGTACAATAAAGGGTATTACGATCACGGTCAGTATCCCTTTGTTTTTGACAGGCTCTTCCTTGAACAAGGCTCCCCATGCGGTTTCGGATACATTGATATTATGAAGGATACGCAGACACAGATCGACCTTATGAGCGCATCGGTATGCGAAAATATACGCATGGCGTCGACAGTTAGGTATTTTGCGCGAGGTGACGGCAGTATTAACGAAAAAGAATTTGCCGACTGGTCAAACCCCATCGTTCATTACACGGGCTCGGGTAATCCCAACGACAGCATCACTCCCATAAACGTTCCCGATGTTCCTCCCCTTTTCGTATCGTTTATTAATAATAAAATTAACGAGCTCAAAGAAACGACGGGTAACTCCGATTTCACGAGGGGCAATACGGCTTCGGGCGTAACGGCGGCTTCGGCTATCGCCGCTTTGCAGGAAGTCGGAAGCAAGCTCTCAAGAGATATGATCAAAGGCTCATACAGAGTATTCGTCAAGATAAACAACCTTATTATTGAGCTTATCAGGCAGTTTTACGATCTGCCCCGCTGTTTCAGAATTACGGGCGATAACGGTCAGTACGACTTCGTTTCCTACAGCAACAATTCCCTTCTCCCAATAGATCTCGGAAGTGATTTCGGAATCGACCTTGGGCGCCGTCTCCCCGTTTTTGACATAAAAGTTAAGGCTCAAAAACAGTCTGCTTTCACCAAACTCTCTCAAAATGAACTCGCAAAAGAGTTCTACCGCCTTGGTTTCTTCGATCCCTCAAGAGCCGATCAGGCTATCGCCTGCCTTGATCTTATGGAATTTGAAGGAAAGCCTTTGCTTGCGGAAAAGATCAACCAAAAAGCCGTTCTGAGCACAAAATTCTCGGAAATGCGAGATAAACTCCTCGAACTCGCATCAATAGTTGAAAAAGACCACCCCGAGCTTAAAGGACTTTTTGAGGGATATTCGGTCAAATACGCTCTGCCGACACCGTCAGCTCCCATCAATTACAACACTACAAAAAAAGCGGTCTCACGCCTCACCGCCGCACGAGAAAAGGCCCAGAGCGTCGCTTCTCCAAGATAATTTTTATAAAACAAGAGAGCACATACTCAAAGTACCCACTCTCTCTGTTGTATTCAAAAAGATTCCCTCATTCACTTGAGGGAATTTTGTTTTTTTGCAAACCGACTCTACTTTGGGGAGAGAAAAAAGCACATTTGTAGTATAATGTCTCTCGAGCTCAAACAAAACACTCTGACACTTCGGAAAGGAACGATGATCATGAACACAAAAACATTACCCTTTTATCTTTCGCTTCAGTTTTTCGCGTCCGAACAAACAACGGGCGACACCTCAGCCGACGCCGGGCTTTCGGATATCGACACTGACACAGAATCGACAAGCGAGAACGGTGATACCTCTGCCGAAAACGTTGACGGCAACCGGTACGAAGAAGAATTCGAAAAACTCATTAAGGGCGGCAAGTACGAAAACGCTTTTCAAAAACGCGTACAGGGCATTATTGACAAGCGTTTCAAAAACTTGAAGTCCCTCGAAGAAACACAGGCAAAACAAAAATGCGTTTTCGATTTTCTCTCCGAAAAATACGGAATCGATTCTTCTGACCCATCTCTGCTTTTAGAAAAAATGCAGTCCGAAAACAGCGAAGACGTAAAAGAAACAACGGGTAATAACGCAGAAAGACCCGATTTACAAAAGAGAAACGACCTTGTCTCCGAAAAGGCAATGCGTCTTTCAAGACAGTGGACCGAGGACGGACGTCAGCTCAAAAAGATCTTCCCCAATTTTGATTTCAAAACCGAGCTGAAAAATCCCGTATTCTCCTCCCTGCTCAAAAGCGGTATGCCGCTCAGAAAAGCTTATACCGCAGCACACTCGGATGAAATACTGAAAAATGCGGTCTCCGGAACCGCGAAAAAAGTTGCCGAGCAAACTCTAAAAAGTATTCGGGCACAGGGCAGTCGCGTAGCCGAAAACGGACTTCACAACGGTGCGGGTATTATTCGCAAAACAGACGTTTCCTCCCTTTCCGGAAAGGAGATCAGATCTATCTTAAAACAGGTCGAAAACGGCTCGAAGATCAGATTCTGATAAGTTAACGTTTTGCTGAAATCATTTTATTTACCATTTTTTCTTACACCTATCTTATTATCTTACAAATTCATCCTAAATCTCCTGCACCGCTTATTCTGATCTTAACCACACTATTATCAAAAAAGGAGATTACCTATGGAAAACAACAACATCGGTGTAAACACCGCAATTCACGGCACCGAAGGCTTTGTAAATGCTAATTCGGGCGTTACCGAAAACTACAACGGCGGCGGTCTTTCCGCTGAAATGAAAACGTTTTACGATAAAACGCTTATTGAACTCGCAACTCCCAATCTCGTTCACACGCAGTTTGGTCAGAAGCGCCCCATCCCCCCTCACGGCGGAAAAACCGTTGAGTTCCGCAGAATGAAGCCCCTCGCCAAAAATCTTAACACTATCACTGAAGGTATTACACCCGCAGGTGCAAAAATGACGGTCGTTCCCCTTACTGCAACACTTAACCAGTACGGCGATTACATCGAACAGACCGACCTTATCGAAATGACATCGATCGACAACACCGTTATCGAGGCAACAAAGCTCCTCGCTGACCAGGCAGGACGTACTATCGATACTATCGTACGTGACGTTCTCCAGACGGGTACAAACGTAAACTACTGCTCTGCTCTTAAGGGCAAAGAA
>JAZNOI010000131.1:0-8903 GCA_045580755.1 Eubacteriales bacterium
TAACAAAAAAGAGCTTTTTATAAAAAGCTCTTTTTTGTTATTATCGATCATTTTTAAAGTTACGGCAGTTTGTATTCAACTCTGAAATCTTCTTTGATCGGAACGTATTTAATTCCGACAATTGCCGATTTGGGATTCGGGTTAATAAACTTACACTCGTAGAACAGATCCCCGTTTGCTCCGACGGGCAACACCGCACCTGCCAGCTGGAATATTTCGTTGTCTACGGGATATTTCGGTATTTTTTTCGCACCGATATTCGAACCGTATCTAACCGGCAAATGCGCTTTCGTGCCGTCTGCATACTCAACTTCGTAATTACCGATCAAATACTTCTTGTCCTCGATAAAGACGCCGCACCAGAAATATTCGTGCGGAATATTTTCCTCGGTCCTGTGCAAGATCGTTATCGTGTTTTTGCAGTTTTGCCATTTGTGTTTGTACGCTTCTTTGAACGTTTTTTTCAATATTCTTTCTTTGTTTTCGCTGTCAAAGTCCTCGTTCCAAAAGGCATCGGCGCCGCTTATGAGATCAAAATACTGAATATTTCTTTGCATATATTCTTCTTCGAAGCTGCCCCAGTTGGACACCCAGCCGCCTTTTGCGCCCCACTTCATTCTCTCGCGCCAGCTGTCTATCAAGATCGCCGAAAGATTCCCGTACGCCATGGGGAACTCTCTGTCGTGATAGACTCTATCGTGCTTTTTACCGAAGACCCAATACCAGTTCAGGTAAAAGATATCTTTCGGAAGCTTGTCTCTGCACTTCCACAGAGCAGGTATCGCCCACTGACCGCCGTTTCTGAATCCGGTCGCCCCGGTACCGCCTACGGGTGTTCCCGCATTCGTATAGGCTCTCAAAAGCTTTTCCGCCCACATGCTCGTCTTTACGTTTTTTGAATCCAGATATTCTTTTATCTTGATTATGTCGCCGACGTACAAGTCAACGGGATCGGTATGCTTGCATTTTTCGCATATTCCCAATGTATACGTTTCATCGTGCCCGATGTGTATCTGTTTCGGCTTAAACACGTCTATTACCTCGTCGATAATATCAAATACGTATTTATAGCTGTCGGGATTGTTCGGGCAATAGGTGTCGGGATAGGCATCCTCGGGTCTCTCTGCTATTTCCGGGTGCGCAAGACAAATATAGTCGCTGTGGCTGAGAGTCGGCACCTCGGGAATGACCTCAATGCCCCTCGAGCGACAGTATTCTGCCAGATCACGGCATTCGTCTTGGGTCAACACGCCGCCGTCTCCGTTTTCGCAATGTATCGAATCCTTCGTCCACGGATAAGTTTTATTCTGTATTACGTCGGCTCTGTTCGGGTCGGCGTACACCTCATCACAGAATACGACCCATTTTTCGTTTATTTCAGGATGTTTTTTGTATTCCATCGCGCCGCCTATCTCGAGCACGACGCAGTTGTATTTATATTCTGACAAGTAATCGACCATATTCTTGAAAACGGGTATGTTATCTCTGCCCGGAAGATATACGCGGTATCCTCTGACCGAGCATACGGGTCTGTCGTATAATACGCCTTTATAAAGCTTATTCTTCATGGATATAAGCGTAACGAGTCCGTATACAAAGCCTCTGTCTCCGTTTGCATATATATACGAGTCTTCGCCAAGCTCTACCAGGTATTCCTCGTCGTCGCCCGTGGCACAGCACTTTTCAGCCAAGCTTTCGGGGATACCCTTTTTAAACGAAAGTTTTTTGCAAAAAGCTCCTTTTTTCGCCCCGCTTCTTCCGAAAAACGCGTTGCTTACACTCAGTTTTAAATAGTCGGCAACGCGGCTGTCGGGTATGTCAAAAACCGTGTTCTTATTAATAACTATCGGGTTGGATTTGTCAAACTCTTTATATTTCGGTTTAAAGAACATAGCAATTACCTCTCTGTTTTTTAGAAAAATTATGCCATCATGCTTTCGCTGAGCTGCTGCATTGAATACGGTGCTTTTTCTGTTATTTCAAATTTATTGACCAGACGTATGTCCAAAGACGAGCTTCCCGTGTATACCGTGTATTCTCCCGGTTCAACGATCCATTGACGGAGAGAACGGTTGTAATACGAAAGCTCGCTCGCTTCGATCGACAACTCAACTCTTTTGGTCTGTCCGGGTGTTAAAAACACCTTTTCAAATGCCTTCAGCTCTTTTTTGCTTCGGGTTACGCACGATATATCCTTGCCAACGTATATTTGCACGACTTCGGAGCCGCATACGTCGCCCTTATTCGTTAGATCAAAGGCTATCTTCAGCCTTCCGTTTTCGTATGCAACGTCGGGAGACGAATACTCGAACTCGGTATACGACAACCCGTGTCCGAAGGGATAACAAATTTTATCGGTGTGCTTGTCGTAATAACGGTATCCTACGTCAAAACCTTCGCGATACGCTATTTTGAGCCCATCGCCGGGATATTCAAGATCGGTCCTCTCTTTTGCGGGAAAGGTTTCGGGAAGCTTGCCCGACGGGTTTACAATACCCGTTAAAACGTCGGCGATACCGCCGCCCGCTGCTTCACCGCCCAGCCACATCTGAACGATCGCGTGGACTCTGTTTTTCCAGTCTCCCAGGATCACGGCACTACCCGACTGAATAACCACGATCACCTTTTTGTTCAAAGCGCAGGCGCGCTCGATAAAGTGATCGAAGTTCGGGTTCATATACGCGGTTCGACGGTCAAATTTTTCGGTGTCTTCCGACTCCATTGAGCCGATAAACAATACGACCGCGTCCGAATCGGCTATAAGATCCGAATATTCCCTCGTTTTCGGCCACAGCATAACGTCGGAATATTCTCTCTTTTTGTATACTTCCGTGTACTGTATATCAATATCATTACCGACGATCTTCCTGACTTCTTCTATCGGGCTGTCGATATACCCGTCGGAAGCATATACCTCTGCACTTCCCTGTCCGTACGTCAACGGGTTCTTCGCATATTCGCCCACAAAAGTGATCTTTTTGTATTTTTCCTTGGTTAAAGGCAGGGCATTTTCTCTGTTTTTCAGCAAAACAATGCCGTCAGAAGCTATCTCGCGGGCGATCTTGTGCTGTTTATCTCGGTCGTAATTTATTTTTGCGGGAGAGGGCTTTGTTACGAATTTAAGCACATTCTTTACCGCTTCGTCTATATTTTCTTCGCTTACGATGCCCTTTTCAAGCCCGCTTTTTAACTGCTCGACTATGTTTCTGTTTCGGGGCATCTGCATGTCAAGTCCCGCCGCTATTGCTCGACTGACGTCGTGAACGGCACCCCAGTCGGACATGATCACTCCCTTGTATCCCCATTCATTTTTAAGTATTTGGCGGAGAAGATAAGGATTTTCCGAGCACCATACGGCGTCCACCTTGTTGTAGGAGCACATAACGGATACCGGCGACGATTTTTTTATTGCGATCTCAAAGCTTTTTAAATATATCTCGCGCATTACGCGCTCGTCAACCTCTATGCTCTCGTATTCCCGGTGTTTTTCCTGGTTGTTTAAAGCGTAATGCTTCAAACAAGCGCCGATGCCCTTGCTCTGAAGCCCGTTTATATATCCCGCGGCAAGCTCGCCTGACAAAACGGGATCCTCGGAAAAATATTCGAAATTACGCCCGCACAAAATATGCCTTTTTATATTAACTCCTGGTCCGAGAAGCATATCAAGTCCTTGGTTTATGCACTCGTCCGCCAAAGCCTCGCCCATTATGTGCATTATCTCCTTGTTCCACGTTGCCGCGGCACAGCAGAGATTCGGGAAAGACGTGCAGTTCCCGGACACGTCGGTCCTGACACCGTGCGGCCCGTCATACATATATTTTGCCCTTATTCCCTTTTGCTCAATAACATAAGTCTGATCGTACTTCTTTTCCTTTGCTCCCTGCGTCAAAAGAAGCATCTTTTCCTCAAGCGTCAGACTGTTAAAAATATCGGTATTGCCCACAAAAAACACCCGCCCTTTTGCAGTTCTTTACTTGTAGTCAGTTTAGCATATAGCTTGTACTATGTCAATTAACAATAAAAAGATTGTTTTTAAAAAAACACATACAATCAGGGCTTCGCCCCGAACCCCACAAGAGACGCGCTTTTGAAAAAGCGCCCTCTTGACTCCAGCCAAAACTTTTAAAAATTAATAATCTTCATCCGTAGGGGACGGCGCCTTCGACGTCCCGCTAAAAAAACTTTTAATCGAACTATATTATTTTCTTCGTCCGATCACAAATTAAAAAAGGAGCTTGTTAAGCTCCTTTTTCGTGATTTGAATTTATCTCTTGACTCTTGCGTTTCCGCCGTAGATAGCCCATACCTGATCTTCGTCGGAAGGCTGTGCATAGTCGGTGAGGAACGTCGTTGCCATAGCACCCGTTGCCCATCCGAACTTGACCCACTTTTCAGGCTCCCAGCCCTTGAGAATGGAGTAAAGCAGACCGCCTACAAAGCCGTCGCCGCCGCCGATTCTGTCAAGTACGCGGATCTCACGGGGTTCTTCGATATACCATTCGTCGCCAACGAGCGTAATTGCTCCCCAAAGGTGTGCGTTTACGTTGATAACCTGGCGAAGTGTCGTTGCAAATACCGACGTGTCGGGGAACGCCTTCTTAACTCTTGCAGTCATCTCTTTGAAGTTCTCGATCTTGGACGCGATATCCTTGCCGCCCGCTTCGGGACCTTCAATTCCGAGACAAAGCTGGAAGTCTTCTTCGTTTCCGATGAGGATATCGGATACGCTCGCGATCTCCGTAAAGATATCGTGAAGCTCCTGTTCTCTGCCCTCCCAGAAAGATGCTCTGTGGTTGAGGTCGAAAGAAATAAGCGTGCCGTACTTCTTTGCAGCTCTTGCAAGTTCAAGACAGAACTTGCTCGTTTCGGGCGAAAGTGCGCCGATAAGTCCGGAAAGGTGGAGTATCTGTACGCCTTCTTCGCCGAAAATTCTTTCGAGGTCGAAGTCTTCAAGACAGAGGGTTCTGCCTACTTCGCCGGCTCTGTCGTTCGTAACTCTGGGACCGCGGAGTCCGTAACCGCTGTCAGCGATATTGAACTGATGTCTGTATCCCCAAGGACCGCCCTGTTCGATCTCCTTGCCTTCAAAATCCATACCTCTTGAACGGAGGTTCTGCTTGATAAATGCAGCAATAGGACTTCCCTTTACGAATTTTGTGAGAACCTTTACGGGCAAGCCGAGGTAAGCGGAAATGCTCGCAACGTTCGTCTCGGCACTTGTTGCCTGCATACGGAACATATCGCTTGCCGCAACGGGCTGTCCGTTTTCGGGAGTAATTCTGACACCCATACTCGTAGGAACTACGAGCGCGTATTTACAATTCTTTCTAAGTTCTTTCATTTTAAATAATCTCCGATCAATAAAACTTTTTTATCGAAATTCGTTATATCGTCATATCGAAAGCAAATTAAACAACGTAGTTAGTTGCCGCGGTGTTGCCGCCTTCGCCCGTCCAGTTCGTGTGGAAGAATTCGCCGCGAGGACGGTCTGTGCGTTCGTAAGTGTGAGCACCGAAGTAGTCGCGCTGTGCCTGGAGCAAGTTTGCGGGAAGTTTTTCACAGCGGTAACCGTCGTAGTAAGAGAGAGCCGTCGTCATAGCGGGTGCGGGGATTCCGTTTGCGATAGCAGCCGCGCATACGCGTCTCCAACCTGCCTGAGCCTTATCCATAATATCTTTGAAGTAAGGATCGAGGAGAAGGTTCGTGAGTGCGGGATTGTTGTCGTAAGCTTCCTTGATCTTTCCGAGGAATACGCTTCTGATGATACATCCGCCTCTCCACATAAGAGCGATGCCGCCGTAGTTGAGGTTCCAGCCGTAAGTCTTTGCAGCTGCTCTCATAAGGGTATAACCCTGAGCGTAAGATACGATCTTTGCAGCAAAGAGTGCGTCTTTAATATCGGAAATAAACTGAGCCTTATCGCCTTCGAATTTAGGTGTGGGGCCTGTGAGCACCTTGGATGCTGTAACACGCTCTTCTTTTATAGCCGAAAGGCAACGGGAGAATACTGCTTCGCCGATGAGAGTAAGCGGAACGCCTTCGTCAAGTGCGGCAATTCCCGTCCATTTACCTGTACCCTTCTGACCTGCGGTGTCGAGGATCTTGTCAACGATGGGGGCGCCGTCTTCGTCCTTGTATGCGAGAATGTCTCTCGTGATCTCGATAAGATAGCTGTCGAGGTCGCCTTTATTGTATTCAGCAAATATCTCGTGCATTTCGTCTGCGGAAAGACCGAGATAATCGCGCATAAGCTGATATGCTTCGCAGATAAGCTGCATATCTCCGTATTCAATTCCGTTATGAACCATTTTTACAAAGTGGCCTGCGCCGTTTTCGCCGACCCAATCACAGCAGGGTGAGCCGTCTTCAACCTTTGCGCAAATTGCCTGGAAAATGGGCTTAACAGCTTCCCAAGCTGCAGGCGAGCCGCCGGGCATCATGCTCGGACCCTTCAAAGCGCCTTCTTCGCCGCCCGAAACGCCCGTTCCGATGTAAAGAAGTCCCTTTGATTCAACGTATGCGGTTCTGCGTGCGGTATCCGGGAAGTGCGAGTTACCGCCGTCTATAATGATATCGCCTTCTTCGAGGAGAGGAATAAGCTGTTCGATCGTGCTGTCAACAGCGCTTCCCGCTTTGATCATCATCATAACCTTGCGGGGTTTTTCCAAAGATGCAACGAGCTCTTCGAGAGTGTAAGTGCCGACGATGTTCTTGCCCTTTGCTCTTCCTTCAACAAAGTTCTTTACTTTTTCGGTTGTGCGGTTATAAACTGAAACGGTAAAGCCCTTGCTTTCCATATTCATAACCAAGTTTTCGCCCATTACGGCAAGACCGATAAGTCCGAGATCAGATTTTTTCATTTTTTGTTCTCCTTTTCTTTTGTCCGCCTTGTTCGGAGGCGGGTAAAGATATATTAAAATTATTTCATTTTTTCGAGAAGTTCATACGGGATCTTCAGCTGTCCGTATCCCGTACCGAGTTTAATATGGGGTTTATTGGAGCCGTGAAAATCGGTTCCGCCCGATATAAGAAGTCCGTATTTTTCTGCAAGCGATCGGTAATCGCTTTCCATACTTCCCTCGTATTCGGTATAATAGCCCTCAATTCCGTCGAGACCCGCGTTTTTAAGTCTGACAACGTAATCTTCGAGCTCTTTTCCCTTCATTTTCGTCAGGTGCAAATGCGCCAAAAACGCTTTTCCGCCCGCGCCGTGTATAAGCTTTATCGCCTCTTCGGGTTCGAGCAGCCGCAAGCTGTTAAAAGCGGGCCGCCCTTTTTGCAGATACAGGTCGAACGCCTCTTTTACCGACGAAACGTAGCCTTTTAATTCCATAACCTTGGCAAAATGTGCTCTGCCGATGTTTCCCACGGGAGAAATTGCTCTGGCGTCTTCGACTTTTACGTCAAAACCGAGCTTTTGCAGAGCCTCTGCCGTTCTTTGATTGTTTTGCAGTCGCAGTTTCTTAGCCTTATCGACCGCTTCGTTTATATTTTTCTCGCAAATATCGATGTTATATCCGAGAATGTGGGTCTCTCCCGTCGATACAGCCGAAAATTCTATGCCCGCGATAACTTCAACGCCGTATTTTTTGCCGGCTTCGACCGCTTCGGCAACGCCGTCGAACGTATCGTGATCGGTGAGGGCTATCGCTTTCAATCCGCACTTGCTTGCAAGCTCTACGAGCTCGGTCGGTGACATAGAGCCGTCCGAAAAGTGCGAATGGGTGTGCAGATCGATGTAATCCATTACTGAATTCTGTCCTTCGTCGCCCAAAGTCCCAGAGCGGGATTGCTTATATAGAATATATCCTCGCCGTCAACGGTGTTGTATCCGTCAACAAGCTTGGTAATATCGTATTTTTTGATCGCTTCATCGTAAGGCATATATCCGAAGTTTACGCCTTCTACTTCTTCTTTCGTAACCTTGCGCGTGCAATAAGTTATGCTGAATCTTCCGTCGGACGAGCCGTGGATAAGATGAGCTGCGGTCGACAGGTTGTTTGCAAGGTCTTCGTTCTCGTTTACGAGTTCAAGCACTCTTTCTCTGCCAACGTAGCCGTATTTTCTGATAAGTCTGTCGTTTTCGGGGTCCTCTCCGAATTTTGCAACCTCGGGAGCGAGAACGATAAGCTCACCGCCGTCTGCTATCGCCATTCTCGTTCTGTATACCGACTTGTTTCCGAGCCACGTGCTCTTGAATTCTCTGCCGTCAAGGTATACGACGACCTTTTTCAAGGGCTTGTCGAGGTAATTGAGGTTCTTTTCCTGGCTGAGCACAACGGCTTCCTCGAAAAGCTTTCTCTCTCTTCCTATAAATAAACCGTGGATATGCACGTCATCGCCCGTATTCGTTGTTACGGTGAGAACGTAAAGCAACGGAACGTTCTGTATAAAGTTTTCTTCGGCATAGTCAAACACTTTTCTGACGGGAGAAAAGTCCTTGCCCATTATTCTTTCCATGCCGTAAAATGCGCCGAGCATGTGTGAACTGTTTATCATCGAGCTGCCGCCGCAACCTACGAATATGTTTTTCGAGTAGTTTGCCATGCCGACGACCTCGTGAGGAACGACCTGCCCCATTGAAATAATAAGGTCGTATTCTCCGCTGACGAGGCGTTTGTTTACTTCAACGTCGATCTTGTTGTTTACAAGACCCTCGGACACCTCCGAAACAAAGCTTGCGGGAACCTCTCCGAGCTTTACAACATCGGTCTTCCAGTTGTGAGCGATAATTCTTTCATACGGCACGTCGGGGCCGAAAAACATGGTGCATTCAGCTTCTGACATAGCTTCGTGGGTGCCGAGTGCCGGCATAATGTCAACCGTGCAAAAGTCTTTCAGCAGGTTGTAGTACATTGAGCAGATCTTGCCCGCGCCTGAATAAAGCCTCGTGTGGTCGGGGG
>JAZNOI010000132.1:0-5250 GCA_045580755.1 Eubacteriales bacterium
GATCATAACGGAGATCGAGGTCGACCTCAGAAACTCTTTTCAGACTGAAGTCCATACCTCTGAGATAGGCAGCCGTGTTCTTGAAAAGCTACGTGATATTGACGAGGTCTCGTACGTCAGATACGCCTCTGTCTACCGAAATTTCAATGACATAGAGAGCTTTATGAAAGAGCTGAAGGCCATGAAAAAAGAGACAAAATGATAAATAAAAAATAATGCGACGCATAAATGCAGCATTATTTTTTTTTGCGTATACTTGAATGTTTTTATAAGATATGATATAATACAATGAAAGAAACTTTTTTGGAGTATTTTTTTGTATGGAAAAGTATTTGCAGATAGGCAAGGTGGTAAATACTCACGGCTTCAGGGGCGATGTCAAAATGCAGACATGGAGTGACAGTCCCGAGGTCGTTGCGCGTATAAAATGCCTTTACCGCAAGGTTGGAAACGATTATCAAAAAATGACCGTGAAAAAAGGCTCGGTTCATAAAGAGCACGCTTTGATCAAATTCGAAGGCATCGACGATTTTGACAGCGCAAATCTTCTCAGAGAGGTCGTTTTTTACGCTGACAGAGATGATTTGAAAAAAGATAAGGACTCGTTTTTTATTGCGGATCTTATCGGACTTCAGGTTATAGATGTTGAAAACGGCAAGATATACGGAAAGTTGAAAGAGGTACTCCAATACGGTATACACGATATATACGTTGTCGATACACAAAACGGAGAGGTGCTGATACCTGCCGTAAACGAGTTTATAAAACGTATCTCGATCGACGAGGGTGTGTTTATAAAGCCTATTGAGGGAATGTTTGATGAGATTTGACATAATGACGCTTTTTCCCGAAATGACAGACAGGATTTTGGGCGAGAGCATAATCGGAAGGGCACAGAACAGCGGTGCCATAGAAGTTTTTTCGCATAATATCCGTGATTATTCAGAGGACAAGCACCGACGTGTTGACGATACCCCGTGCGGGGGCGGCATGGGTATGCTTATGGCAGCACCGCCCATATACCGTTGCTGGAAAGATATAACCGATAAAACACAGTTCAATAAGAGAAAAACTGTGTATATGTCTCCCCAAGGCAGAGTGTTGACACAGGCGATCGCAAAAGAATATTTGGACTGCGATCAGATAATAATCTTATGCGGTCATTACGAGGGCGTTGACAGGCGAATAGTCGAAGAGATAGCCGACGACGAGATCTCGATAGGTGATTACGTGCTGACGGGCGGAGAACTGCCTGCGTGTGTGTTCGTTGATTGCGTATCGCGTATGATAGACGGTGTTTTGAGCGATGCCGAATGCTTTGAAAACGAGAGTATTGCGGGCGGTATGCTCGAATATCCGCAATATACGCGTCCGATAGATTTTATGGGCAGAAAAGTGCCTGGGGTGCTATTGTCGGGAGACCACGAAAAAATCAAAAAGTGGAGATACAAAGCGGCGATAGAGCTGACAAAGAAGAATAGGCCCGATCTGATATGATTGATATGGGCCGTTACTAAAACGGGAGGTGAAACGCTTGGCGGTGAAAAATAACGGAAAGAAAAAACTGTCGTCTATGTTTGAAAAAAGCAAGATATGCGGTTTTTTCTACGGCATTGCATCTTATCTTTACGACAAAGCGGGAAGCAGTATCGTCGGTAAGTTTTTTTCGGGATACAAAGATAAAAACGATGTCAAAGACGAAAAGGGATTGTTCCGAAAAGCATCTGACAAGGCTGACCTCAGCCGCAGAGTGTATCGCCCCGTAAAAAGAGTAACGTCAAAACTGGTATCGCAAAGCGTGATACTTAAGCTTGCTCAAAAGTTTATGTACAGCTTTTTGAGCACTGCGATGAACATATACGGACTGTTTTTTATGACTGCAGGGATAGGTTTTCTTGCGGTAACGTTGCTGAAAACGTACGTGCTAAGCGCAGGGGAACTGTCGTTTGGATCGGTATTTATTGCATCCCTTCTTATATTGACGTCGATTCCGTTGCTGTTTTCAAAAAGGAGCTTAAAAGAAACGGTGTGCCGAAGCCGTCTTGCGAGCTTATTGATATTCGACTGGCTGGGCGGAAAGCGTGCTGCTTTTGAAAACGAGGACCCAACCAAAGGAGACGGACGTTTAGCGCTCGTTACGGGTTTGTTGATGAGCAGCTTTTCGTGGTGGTACGAACCTCTTTCGATACTGTTTGCAATAGCTTTATGCGTTTTTGCAATTACGGTTTTGTATATTCCCGAGACCGGTGTTGTGTGTTTACTGTTATGTATGCCGTTTTTGCCGAGTGCATGGCTGAATCCGGCAATAATATATATTGGTTCCTGTTACGTTATGAAATGCCTGCGGGGAAAACGGACGTTTCGGTTTGACAATCTTAGTATAACAATATTTTTGTTTGGCTTGGTGTTTATATTTAACGGAATGTCGCCGAACGGATATGACGTAAATCACGTATTTTATAACGTTATTTGCGGAATGTCAGCGTTTTTCCTGGTTATAAACCTGATCAAGTCAAGACAGTGGCTTGACAGATGCTTGAATTCGTTGTGCGTTTCGGGCTTTATCGTCGTAATTATTGGTCTGTTGAGATATTCCGTGAGCCGAATTGATGTAGCGTATCTCACTTCAGTGTTCAGATGTGCCGAAAACGAGCAGATGGTGTCTGTTTTCGGGGACAGAATCGTGTTTACCGGATATTTAATGGCGGTTATGCCGTTTATGCTCGTCGGCATATTCTCGACAGGCAAGTTTATAAAGCATACGTCATTTTGGGGATATGCAGCAGGGCTTGTATGCTTGTATCTCTCACACGATCACCGCGCGTGGATATGCTTCATACTCGGTCTTGTAGTTTTTATGGTGTTGTACGGAAAGAAGTCTCTTGCCTGGCTTATGGCGGGGGCGTGCACTCTTCCTTTCGTTTGTTTGAATCTGCCGAACAGTGTCAATGCGGGCGGGACTTTACTGGATAAGTTGTCAAGGTTCGTTTCCGAGAGCGTCAGCAGTGCCGTCGGTATAGGAGGAAACGCCGTTTCGTTCCTGTTTGGTGCAGGCATCGGAAGCTTTGATTATTTGAACCGTATCAGCAGGATTCGCGGAGGTCTGTTCCACAGACTGTTTACCGAGATAGGTTTCGTGGGGCTGCTCCTTCTTTTGATAGGCGTGTTCTTTGCTTTTCAGAAGAATACGACCATGTATTCGAAGGACTGCTCGGTGCAAGGTAAACGGTTTTCGCTCGGAGCGCTTGCCGCAGTTACGTCGCTGTTGAGCGTGGGACTTGATGTTGATATATTTACGAACAATACGACGACTGTGTTGTTCTGGATAGCTTTGGGGCTTGCATCTTGCGTAAGCGGTACTGAATCGATTGCCAAGAACGTTGATGACCCCGACCAATACGAAGAATTTGACGTTATATGACTGAAAGAGAGGGAAATGGATTGAGTTCTGCAAACAAATCTAAAAAAAGATACCGCTTCAATATTGTTGACATAATTTTATTGTGTGTCATATTCATATCGATAGGAGCAATGATTTTCCTGTTTTTCTATGACGGCAAGGATAACAGTGCCGACAACGGAGTGAAGACCGTTGAGATAACTTATACGGTGAAGCAAACGCAGGTTCCCAATATACTGAGAGGCAAGATAAACAACTTTGACTCGGTTTATGACGGAGAAGATATGAAGTCATTGGGACAGGTGATCAGGGTGAATACGCCTGACTCCAAATACTCCGTATACGACCGTGAGAGCGGTCAGCAGGTCGAGGAGATATATCCCGGAAAGATCGACATTGTGATCGATATCACCGCTGAGGCTACGGTTTTGGCAGACGGAAGATATTCGGTAAACGGAAAGATCATAAACGTTGGTGAAACGATGGAACTCAGATTCCCTTTTTACACCTGCAATGCTGTGTGCGTAGCTGTGAGCGGAGGTAACGGAAAATGATGTCGACAGAGAAGATGCGTAAGAAGTTTCATATAAGCGTGATTGATATACTGATCATTATAACTTTGATAGTGTGCTTGGCGGGAACTTTTGTTCACTACAAGATCTTTGAGAAAAACAATAAGGTCAATACCGACGATACCTGTCTTATTTCGGTGTTGTTTGCAGGTGTAGATCCTACGGTAGCCGAACAGATCGCCGACGGAGACAAGCTTTATATGAAAAAGAACGGCGAGGTTTTCGGTGTTGTAAACGAAGTAGAGTTGAGTGATGCTCAGGCTTATTATACGAACGAGGAGCACAAGATCGTTGAGGGCAAAGACCCGACGAAAAAGGATATAAAGATCATAGTTCGTGTTTCGGGCGACGTAACGGAAAAGGGCTTTCTCGTGAACGGAACGGATTATATAGCGTCGGGAATGAATGCCAACTTGTTTTCGTCAAGTTTTTCGGGAAAGGGACTAATTTTTGACGTAAAACAGCAAACAGAATAGGTATTGTTGAATAAATATGATGAAAACCCCTTGATTTTATTTAACTGTTGTATTATAATGTTTTTAGAATTGTGATAATAATGTTTTCTGAAGTATAATTTGATTGATAGGAGCGAAATTTACAATGATTTCACGCGAAGTTTTGATAAGCAACAATATCGGTTTGCACGCACGTCCCGCGACGTTCTTTATTCAAAAGGCAAACTCTTTCAAATGTTCTATTTGGGTCGAAAAGGATGAGCGCCGAGTAAATGCCAAGAGCCTTCTCGGAGTACTTTCACTCGGTATCGTAAAGGGTATGACCATTACGGTTATGGCAGACGGTCCCGATGAAAACGAGGCTGTTGACGGTTTGATAGACCTTGTAAACACAGGTTTCGGCGAATAATCCATAATATTTTTTGATTTTTTAAAAAACGGACATTGACTTTTTGGCTTTGTCCGTCTTTTTTGTATTAATTGTGTAACGGGGAGTGAAGGCAATGGCGCAGAATATTGAATATTTGCTTGATAAGGCTAATAAACTGCCGTTGTCTCCCGGTGTTTATATAATGCGTGATGAGTCGAGGAAGGTTATTTACGTCGGCAAATCGCGCGCGCTGAAAAACAGAGTTTCGCAGTATTTCAGAAAAAACAGTAAGCATGATAAAAAAACCGTTATCATGGTGTCGAAGGTCAACGATTTCGACTATATATTGACCGATACCGAAAACGAAGCGCTTGCTTTGGAGAGTCAGCTTATCAAGCAGTATTCTCCGAAGTATAATATTAAATTAAAAGATGGCAAAAATGCGCCGTATAT
>JAZNOI010000133.1:0-5578 GCA_045580755.1 Eubacteriales bacterium
ATAATCTTCATCCGTAGGGGGCGACGTCAAAAGGCGCCCCGCTTATAAAAAAAACAAAAACGGTATATGGAATGATCCATATACCGTATATTTTTTCTTAACCGAGAAGGTGGAATATGCAAACAACCTCTGCAAATACGATCGATACCATCGAAAGAAGCTTGATAAGAATGTTGATCGAAGGACCTGCCGTATCTTTGAAGGGGTCACCTACGGTGTCGCCTACAACCGCTGCTTTGTGTTCATCACTGCCCTTGCCGTTGCCTACGCCGCCACTCTCAATATACTTCTTCGCATTATCCCATGTACCGCCGGAGTTCGACATATAGATAGCAAGCAGGAAGCCCGTCGCTGTCGCGCCCGCAAGCATACCCACAACGCCCTGATATCCGAGAACCAAACCAACGATAATGGGTACGATTACCGCAATAACCGTGGGAGCGATCATTTCTTTAAGGCTCGCCTTTGTACAAAGGTCAACGCAAGAAGTATAGTCGGGCTCGGATTCGCCTTCCATAAGACCCTTTATCTCTTTAAACTGACGTCTGACCTCAATGACGACCGACTGTGCCGCCTTACCTACCGAGCTCATCGTGAGAGCCGCAAACAAGAAGGGCAAGCACGCGCCTACAAACAAGCCTACGAGAACCAGAGGGTTCATTATATCAAATGAGAGAACGGCATCGGAATCAACGCTCTTGATCTTGTCTATATAAGATGCAACGAGCGCCAACGCCGTCAGTGCAGCCGAACCGATCGCAAAACCTTTACCGGTTGCCGCCGTTGTATTACCGAGAGAGTCGAGAGCATCCGTTCTTGTACGAACCTCTTCGTCAAGCCCTGCCATCTGTGCAATACCGCCTGCATTATCGGCAACGGGGCCGTAAGCATCGGGCGGAAGGGTGATGCCGAGGGTCGAAAGCATACCGGCTGCCGCAAGAGCAATTCCGTAAAGGCCTTTTGCGCTGTCGGGAGCCGTGATCGAACCGCCGCACACAAAATAAGAAATAAGAATACAAACACCTACGATAACTATCGGGATAACCGTCGAAAGCATACCAAGGCTGATACCCTCAATAATAATGGTAGCCGAACCTGTCGAACTTGTCTTTGCAAGCTTCTGGGTAGGCTTATATGTATCCGACGTATAATACTCGGTCGCTTTTCCTATCAAAACACCCGAAAGAAGTCCTGCCAGAATAGCGACATAGAATTTAAGATCGCCGAGAACGAAATACGTTACGGGAATAGCCAACACACCGATAAGGATCGCACTGAAGTTCGTGCCTCTCGAAAGAGCCTTCAAAAGCTTCGACTGATCCGTACTTTCGCCCGTTCTGACAAGGAACGTTCCGATCACTGATGCGATAATTCCGAGACCCGCCAGGATCAAAGGAAGTGCCATCGCCTTAAAATCACCGGCGAATGCGGATATACCGAGCGCCGATGCCGAAATGATCGAGCCTACGTACGATTCGTAAAGGTCAGCGCCCATACCTGCAACGTCTCCGACGTTGTCGCCTACGTTATCTGCGATAACAGCGGGGTTTCTGGGGTCGTCTTCGGGAATTCCGGCTTCAACTTTACCCACAAGGTCTGCACCTACGTCAGCCGCCTTGGTAAATATACCGCCGCCCACTCTTGCAAACAACGCCATCGACGATGCACCCATACCGAACGTGAGCATAGCGCCCGTAATCTCACTCCAACTGGTCATTCCGAATCCGTATTTCATAAGAATAAGCCAGAATGAAATATCAAAAAGCCCGAGACCTACAACAGTAAAGCCCATTACCGAGCCTGCGGAAAACGCAACGCGCAATCCTTTATTCAAACTGCTGATACAAGCATTTGCGGTTCTGCTGTTTGCCAAGGTAGCTATCTTCATTCCGACAAAGCCGGAAAGAGCCGAGAAAAATCCACCCGTTACAAAAGCAAAAGGTACGAACCACGTAAGCTTGCCGAATGCAACCATAACTACAAGAACTACAAACAAACTTACAAAAAATAAAGCTACAACTTTGTACTGGCGCTTCAAATAAGCATTCGCTCCCTGTCTGATCCAACTCGAGATCTTCTTCATCTTGTCGGAACCTTCGGAAAAGCTAAGAATCTTCTTCGCAGTAAACAATGCGAATCCAAGAGCGAACAAAGATATCGCCAGAGTAATAAAAGGTAAGTACTCCATATTAACCTCCGTTTTTTTGGTTCTTTTATTTTATCTAATTATATGCCCGTTGTCAACAGCATTTTGTTATTTTTAAAACAAAAATGATTATTTTTAACACTTTTCAAAGCTTTTTTTAGCCATTTTGTTAATTTTAACAACTTATAACATGCTATCAAATGCCGAGATCGTCGTTCATCAGCTTAATGCTTTCTAATTCTTCGTCAGATATTTTGCTGTTTATCTTCAGCTCGCCGAGCGATTGTTTCACGTTCTTATCAACGAACACGATATCGAACCAACGCCTTATCTGATAAAAAGGCACCAGCCATTTTTTCCCCTCAAGCTTCGGATAACGCACAACAAGCGTACTGTACGGAACGAAAATACGCTTCATCGCATATTTAAAAGTACCGCCCTTCTTCTTGAGCCTGTTCGTTGCAACAAAGCTTTCAAGAGTACCGTATACGCCGTTGCTCAAAATATAGTCGCTCAGTCTCTTTGACCTTTCATCGTGCTCTCCGCCGTAGAACCACGCCTTTTGCATCACTCGCAAAACGTCGTAAAGCTTGCAAAGACCGTTTTCTTTGAGCATCTCGTCAAACGCGCCCGAAAAACTCAAATTCTTATCGATATAACATAGGTCGAGTATCGGTTTTATGCCGCAACCGCCGTATCTTATATGCTTTGCAAGGTGAGAAATATGGTATGCCAAAAACAAATCGTTTTTCAGCTTATAACCGTTTTTATAGCCGTCTAATTCCTCTAATTCGCTCCACACTCTGTTTAAAACGGCTTCCGATGCAATGACCTCACCCTCTTCAAATAGTGAAAAATGAAGCTCGACATGCACTCCCGTATTCGAGTTAAGCGGATAATCGTGTTTCGTCTTTCTCTCGCACGAATACTCCAGCTCCTTCACCAAAAGCTCTGCAGCTGCACCCACCTTTTCCTCTTTTACCAAAATATCAATATCACAGCTTGAGCGCAACCAGGGCTCCGGATAATAGTCTCTTATAACGGCACCCTTTAAGAGCACGAACTCTATGCCGTTTTCGTCGAGCACCCTGCAAACCTCGTTCTGCTGAAATAGCTGATTCTCATATCTGAAAACAGCCAAAGCCTGTTCTTTGTCGCAAGTCTTTTTCAGCTCGCTTCCCTTTTCCAAAAGGGATAGGTTTTCCATCGCATAAGCAAAAACGTGGGCAACGTCGTGTTCTTTTGCCGCAGAAAACATGGCTGCAGCAGTCTCGCCGTTTATTAAATTAAGCGTATCGCTCGGCAGTTCCGTTCCGAAAAGCCCTTTTCCGAGAACGCCGACCATCAATTCGTATACGTTCATATATACACCCATCTCGTGTTTTATCTTGTGTTTTTTTCTATAAAATCTTCAACCAACGCGATCATATTTTTCGTATTGCTTTCGTATTGTTTGGGCTCAAAATCAGCCAACTCATCGAGCAGTCTTCCCAGATCTTCACCTTCGCCGAGTGACTTTATATAACCCTCTTTCGAAAAATTTTCGACGATCTGGAGCTGGTGATCGTTCGTATGCTCGCCGTATTTTTTCAGTCTTGCGCAAGCAATTATCTTTTTTCCCGCCTTTAGCCCGCCGATTATAGAACCGACTCCGCCGTGAGTAATGATCAAGTCGGCATCGGCAACGAGTTTTTCCATCTTGTCCATCGGAATAAGATCAAACATCTCCATATTGTCGGTTTTATAACGGGTACATCCAGCCTGAACGATCACTTTGTCGTTTATTTTTCCGTTTTCCTGCTGTTCTTTTATGCAGTCGAGCAATCTTGTAAAAGGTTTATCCTGGGTTCCGAGTGTTACGAGTATCATATTATACTACACCGCCCTTTTAATAGATCCAACCGCCGTAAACGGCTCTCGGATACAGTTCGAGCATCTCTTCCCACTGCACTATAAACAAGTCGGCAATAGGATAAACGAGCTTGCCCGAAAGAGTTTTTGTCTTGCTGTTTGCAAAAGTCTCGATAAAAACGATCTTTCTGCCGAACAGCTTCGCGATATAACACATAGGAATAGCCGTATGTGTCCCCGTCGTAACGACCGCCTTCGGTCTGATCTTTATAAACAGACAGAGCGATTTTATGCAGTTGTACATAAACTTAAAAATATACGAAAACGGGTGGTCTTTCGTGCCGAAAACGAGGAAATTCACCCTTTTCGGATGCTTATCTTTCAAGCCTACCGTGGATTTCGTCTTTTCAGTTATTATTCTGTAATCGTATTTTTCAAACATGGGCTGAAGCTGTAACAGCTCCGAGAGGTGCCCTCCCGTGCTTGCAATAAAAAGTACTTTTTTCTTTTTCATTACGCCCTATCCCTCATTTTTTTCATAATTCTCGGGGTAATAATCGAATATATCCCGAATAACATCCGTCGGCTTATTCAAAAACACGTCGTAGCCTATCACGTACTCCGGCACTTCGCCAAAGTAAAGATGAAGACAGCCTCCCTTGAGCTTTACCGTATAATCCTTATATACTACATCTTCTCCGTCGGGAGTATGGTTCTTTACAAGCCTTTTGACCGTATCGGTGAGATGTCTCAAAAAGACAAACTCTTCGGCGCTGCGGATAGCGAGCTGTGCACTTTCTTTTGCAACGCCGAGCAAATATGGCGTTGTCGAAAAGGCTGCACCTTCCATTTCGTTTGCTTCAATGGTTTTCGGCAGCTTATACCAGTTCCCTATCTTCAAATACAAATAGTTTTCTTCCGACGGCTTGGGCAATTCGGTAATATCTTTTCGCTTGACCGTCTTGTATTCCAAAACTGTTCCGCATATCTTTATACCGCTTGACTTGCCGAAAAGCTTTTTCGACTGGTATATCGCAACGTATTTTATGGGAAAATAACAACCGCTGAGCTGAGACATCGGAATATGATAAAACCTTTTTCTGAGCAAAACTTCAAACTGCCGGGTGTTTTTTACTACGCCGACCAAAACGCTTCTGTTCTTGAATTCCGGTATTAGTTCGTTATTCTTTGCCTTATAAGTCTTGGCACCGAGTTTTTCGGAAAGCATTATCTTCAGTTTATTTATCCCGTCGGAAAGCTTCATAACGATATACCACCACCGTTCTCAAAAAACAATCAATAAAAGTATCTCTTAAGATTATATCATACACATAAAACAAAAGCAATAATCAAAAACAAAAAGCCTCTTTGGATAGCGTAGAGTTGCTAAGGGCAGTAAAAGATGCACGAAAATCTCGTGCATCTTTTATTTTTGTCTTATACCGGAACAAGCAGGGAACTTGTACGGCAGTTCCCACTTGTTAGGAGAACCTAAAACCCTTTCACCTATCTCAAAAGAAAGTGATATTGTGAGACGGGTCTCACAGTTATATTTTGCCTAACGGCAAAGTGATATTAAAA
>JAZNOI010000134.1:0-10494 GCA_045580755.1 Eubacteriales bacterium
TCGTCATCGTCCATACACGGAAGATCGTCGTGTATCAAAGAATATGCGTGGATCATTTCAACGGCGCACGCAAAAGGAATCGCATCTGCAGCTTTACCGCCCGAAAGACGCGAAAACATCATTACCAAAAATGCTCTGATCCTCTTTCCGCCTGCCATAGTGGTATACTCCATAGCCTCAAAAAGCTTCGGAAACATACGATCTTTGTCTTCAAAATAGTGTCTTAAGCTTTCATCAACAAGCGAAAGGTCATTTTTTAACTGTTCTTTAAAGTTCATTCCTGACCTCCGACAAAAGGTTTTTCTTCCAGATCCCCGTCATCGCCCTTTGCCAATATCTTTATACGCTGTTCAACGTTATCGAGCTTTGAGTTGCACATTTTCACAAGAGATACCCCCTCTTCGAAAAGCTCCAACGATTTATCGAGGGGAGCGGTTCCGCTTTCAAGCATTTTTACTATCTCTTCAAGTCTTGCCAACGCTTCTTCAAAAGTTATATTCTTATCCATTTTTCATCTTTCCTTTCACCTCAGCGGAAATACTTCCGTCAACGGTCTTAAAGTTAAAATTATCGCCTATCTCGAGCTGATCAACACTTTTTATGAGCTTTCCGTCGTCTGAGAAAACAGCCGAATATCCCCTTGATATTACGGACATGGGGTTTAATGCCTCGAGTTTTGACGTATATCTTGCAAAAAGTTCTTTTTTCAAACTGACGGAATATTTCATTCCGCCTTCGAGCCGTGCATCGAGATTCATAAGATGAACACGTCTGTCGTCAACGATAAAATCGGGGCTGTTGAGCACCCTTTTGTTTGCAAGCTCTTCGATCCTGCTCCGCTTATTTTTAACGTTGTGCATCACAAGCATATCCATTCTGCCTATAATGTTCAGTATTTTCTGCTTTAACTCCAACGTTTCGGGCACTGCGAGTTCGGCAGCCGCGGACGGAGTGGGTGCTCTTCTGTCCGCAACAAAGTCGCATATAGTAAAATCGGTCTCATGTCCGACAGCGGAAATTACCGGTATGTGAGAAGCAAATATCTCTCGTGCAAGCCCCTCGTTATTAAACGCCCAAAGGTCCTCGATCGAGCCGCCGCCTCTGCCGATGATTATAACGTCGACATTGTTCTTGGTATTAAAGTATTTGATTCCGTTTATAAGCTGTAAAGGAGCTCCGTCCCCCTGGACAAGCGCCGGGTACAATACGCCCTCCGCATAAGGGAATCTTCGTCCGAGTATATTTATGATATCTCTTATTGCCGCACCGGTAGGCGAAGTGATTATTCCGATGCGCTTCGGGATCTTTGGCAAAGGTTTTTTAAAGCGCTGGTCAAACAGCCCTTCTTTTTCCAGTTTTGCTTTAAGCTGCTCATAAGCAATATAGAGCGCTCCGACACCGTCAGGCTCCATATCGTCCGCATAAAACTGGTACTGTCCGTCTCTGACGTATGCCGATACTCTGCCGTGAGCGATAACTCTCATACCGTTTTCGGGGGCAAATTTCAGCTTATCAGCACTTCCCTTAAACATTACGCTCCTTATAAGTCCGCCCTCGTCCTTAAGCGTAAAATAAAAATGCCCCGTCTTATAGTGATTCGTAAAATTCGAGATCTCGCCTTTAATGTAGAGACTCCGCAAGATCGGCTGCCCCTCTATCACGGTCTTTATATATTCATTTAGTTGCGTTACGGTCAATATTCTTCTCGTTTCTTCCGCCAACCGTATTCACCCCTATCCATTATTTCTAAAAAAATATGTGTAATTATCCGACAAAAGAATTTTTTGTAAGCAAAGCTATCCCCGCAGCGTTGTCGGCAGAAAATGCTTTATCCGCAAAAAAAGTTTCGCCGTATGAAGAAAGCGCTCTTTTTATGCCCTCGTTACTCATTACTCCCCCCGCATAAATAATCGGAAGATCGTATTGCATTCTTAAATTTTCAGTAAGCTTTTTCAATGTCTTTTCGACGAATTTAAGAGTATACAGAGCAATATCACCGTCCGATACTCCGCTTTCTTTAAACTTTTTAACCTTATTTTCAAGTCCCGACAAATTGCAGTTGAGTCCTTTAACGCATACTGCGGGTACCTCGGGGAGTTTTCCGTTTTTTGCTATCCTTTCAAGTTCCGGGCCGCAAGGAAATTTCAATCCAAGTAAAACGCCCGCCCTGTCGATCGCCTGTCCGGCATTAAGATCGAGCGTGCCGCCGATATTTTCTATCTTCATACTTCCCGACGTACCGTCGCAAAGCAATATCTCAGTGGTGCCTCCGGATACGTGAAATGCATTAAATCTCCCGTAAAGAAGATCGAGTCGGCCGGCAGAATATGCCGCCGCAGTTATATGGCCGTTCTGGTGTGAAAACTTATACACCGGCACGCCGAGAAATGCTCCGAGTGAATCGGCAAACGATTCTCCGGCTCTAAAGCACGGCATATACGAACCTTCAACGTCTCTCGGTCTATAGGAACAGCCGATCGCCGTAATCTCTCTTTTTCCGATTCTTTCAGCAATAACAGGCAAATTGTTTATATGTGCAAAAACGGCATCACTCTGACGCAAGCCTCTCTCTCCGTTTTTAACGTCGAGAACTATCTTTTCGTTTAATAAGACACCGTTTTCGTCACAGAGCGCAATTGACGTGGTATAGTTACTCGTATCTATTCCAAGAAAAAGTCCCATTACTTTTTCAAGCCCTCGTTTTCAGCGATCTTATTGACGATTCCGTTAATAAATGCAGGTGCCTTGTCATAATCAAACTTCTTTGCAAGCTCTACCGCTTCGTTTATGGAAACGTTATACGGAATGTCGTCGCAATATAGCATTTCGTATACGCATATACGCATAATGGAAACCGAAACCTTTGACATTCTGGAAAGCTTCCATCCTTTTGAAAACTCCTCGATTTTTTCATCGAGCTTTTCAATTTCGCTCATCACACCGAAATAAACCTTTTCGGTATACTCATCATATTCGATCACGCCAAGATCTTGTGCAGACTGAAAAACTTCTGCATAATTACAGTCTTCTTTCTGAAACTGCGTTTCAAAAACAAGATAAAAAACGTTTTCTCTCGCTTGTCTTCTGTTCATAAAACGTACCTCGCATAACTGAAGCAAAAAATTTATAAATATACAAATATACATCGTTAATTATACACACGCACGTTGAAAAAGTCAATGATATAAATATATATAATATATGTCAGAGAACAAAAAATGCATTTTTTTGACTTTTTCGTTAATATATACGATAAATTTTCGCGAATTACTTGAAATAGTGTGTAAATATGATATAATGTTTGTGTATATCCTTATCGGGATATATTTGACAAAAGATCAATATTTTTAAAACGAGGTGTAAATATGAACAGCAAGTACATTGGAAACAGAATGCAGCTTTTTGACGTAAGAGAATACAAATTCACAGGCGGAAAAGGAGAAGGCACTCGAGCTATAGATATTTGGAACGGAAAGAACCTCCATTTCACTATCCTCCCCGACCGTTGTCTCGATCTTTTCACCGTTCGCTATAAAAACAACAATATGGCTTTCCACACTCCCAACGGGGTTGTCAATCCCGCCTATTATAACGAGCTCGGCAACGTTTGGCTCAGATCTTTCGGCGGCGGTTTTATGACGACTTGCGGTCTTAAAAATTACGGCGGAACAGACGGAACGAACCCCGAACTCACCTTCCACGGCAGAATGAGCAACACACCTTGTGAACAGCTCTCTATCGAGATTCCCGAAGACGGAGATACGGTTACGATTTCCGGAGTTATGCGCGAAGCTATTATCTTCGGATCAAACATGTCGCTTAAACGTACCATTACCTGCAAATACGGCGAAGATAAGATCTATGTTAAAGATATAATCAAGAACGAAAGCTATACCGACACTCACCTTTCGTTGCTTTATCACTTTAATCTCGGATATCCTCTTATGTCCGAAAACTCAAAGATCGTTATTCCTTCGGTTAAATGCCATCCTTTTTCCGCGCATGCAAAAGCACGTCCTGATGCTTGGAACTATTTCGAAGAACCCCAGGATCAGTTCGACGAAATGCTCTTTGAACATGAGCTTTCCGACAAATATTTCGGCATAGACAACCCTGACATTAATACAAGTTTGAGAGTTAACTACCTCTCCCCTGCACTCACAAACTTCCTCGAATGGAAGGCTTGTCAGTCGGGCACCTACGTATGCGGACTCGAGCCTATGACGGCTACAAACTCGGGTTTCAAGGCAAATGTCGAAAACGGAACACAGAAATACCTCAAACCTCAGGAAAAGGTTGTAAACACATTCGAAATCTCCTTCTCTGACCTTGCTTAAGGAGCATGGATATGAAAAACAAAATACTCAAAAAATTAACTTCCGTCATTAATCAGACGTGTATAATATTCACGTGTATCGTGTTCGCATTTCATATAATGGGAACACTGCTTCAGGCAACGGGACAGATGTCACTTCAAATGCTCTTTCTTTTGTTTTTGGCATCGCTCTGGTTCTCGTTTACTGATGAGATCTTGCTGAATAAGAAACTCAACATTTTTCTCAGAGTTTCTTTACACTTCGTTTCGTCTACCGTTGGTTTCTACATCATATTCATTTACCTCACGGGATACGGAAAAAGTGCTAGCTCGTCTCAGCCTTTTCTGCTCGTAGTACTTTTTGCGGTTGCGTATCTCACCATTGCGGCGATCGTTCTGTTCATCAGAAGCCTCATACTCAAAAAGAAGAATGCAACCGAAGAATACACGGATATTTACAACAAAGAAAAATAATATTTCTTACGGAGTTATCAATGAAACTAAAATACAAATTTGTCGTCCGCAACGTAGCCGGGCAGTCGGTTGCACTCGCGATCGGAAACGCTAACAACACATTCAACGGTATGATCAAGCTCAATTCAGTCGGTGAATTTATTTTCAAACTGCTTGAAAACGACGTTACAACAAGCGACATAATAACAAGCATCACCGAAAAATACGACGTTGATTCGGATACTGCCGCAAAATCTCTCGACGGATATTTGAATATACTCAGAGAAAACGGTCTTTTGGTAGAGTAATCTTATATGAATACAGAAAACAACTACACGGATTATAAAACCATTCTGCAAAAGGATGGAGTATTGGCTCAACCGACAAGGGGGTGCAGCATGCTTCCCTTATTGAGACAAAACCGAGATACCGTTGTTATAAAACCGGTTACAGAACCGCTAAAAGTAAACGACGTAGTATTTTACAAAAGAGATAACAGCGAATACGTTCTTCATAGGATTGTTAAGATAACCCCAAACGGATACATTATCCGCGGTGATAACTGTTATTACGACGAAACCGACATAAAAGACGACAATATCCTTGGAATCCTCTCGGGGTATTACAGAGACGAAGAATATATCGACTGCAACAACAGCAAACAGTATAAGAATTACGTTTTCCGCAGAAGATCGTCTTACCCATTCAGACTAACAGCCTACAAACTACGCACATTACTTTCCAAGATCAAAAGAAAAATCATAAAATAAAAAAGGGCACGTTGCGATACAACGTGCCCTTTTTTGTTTTTGAATCTAATAAATTACCGGGTATTATTAATTTATAAATCACAAATCATTTTCGTGGAGAACTACTCCGTCCGAAACAAGTTTTCTCTGCAACTCTTTGATATCAAGTGATGCAAAATCATCACTCATAGCAGCTGCCGTACCTGCAGCCTGTCCTGTAACGGCACAACAAGGTATCACCCTCATCAGATCCCACAATCCATCATCAGTCGAAACACACCTTCCCGCCGTGATCAGATTTTTGATTCTTCTGCCATAAAGAACACCGAAAGGAACTTCATATACAGGTCCTCTCTTGCGCCAGTTCGAGATCATACCGATCGAGTCTTCAAAATATTTGTGTTCCTCATCAAACTTCTGCACGTACACACCAACAAGACAACGAGTCATACGAAGCTGCGGAATGGTCATTGTATTTACGGGCAGATAATCGGGATCATTTTCTTTTTTTGCAAGCACGTCTCTCAACGTCGATGCGTGCGACATAATAACAAAATCGGATATTTCACCGGCATCTATACCACCGAACCTTCTTTCAGACTGTTTATCGTTGATTCCTTCGGCATTACCGAGCATACGAAGTTTATACCCGTCTTTCCCGAACGAATAATACCACGACGCCAGTTTATTCTTAATTCCGTATTCTCTTGTTTCTTCACCGGCAAAAAATGCTATATCGCAGTCTCCCGTCGCGTCAACAACAGAATATGCTTCATAAGCGCACCTACCGGATTTATTCTCGGTAATCAGGTGGGTTATTTTCGAATTTTCAACATTCACAGATACAACGTACGTTCCGTACATAATATCAACGCCCTCTTTTATCAAAAGTTGTTCAGCCAAAGTAGAAAATAAATGAGCGTTATACTGCACGCGAAATCTTGGATCATTTTCCGTTCTGCTTCCGACACCGTCAAGCCAATTTTTCGGATACTCGTCTTCACAGCCGTATTTGATCGACAACCTTAACAATTCCTCAGCAATGCCGAAAGAAACCTGATTACCGACGCCGTCGCAAAGTGGAAGATAAATAGTTATGATCCCGGCTGTTCCAAGCCCCCCCAAAACGTATTCTTTTTCAAAAAGGATGACTCTTTTGCCCATTCTTGCCGCGGCAAGAGCGGCGGATATTCCTGCAAAACCGCCTCCGCAAACAACGACGTCGTAGCTATCCACAACATTGATCTGTCTTGTTTCTTTTATAAACATCAAATACTGCCTCCGATATTTTTGTTCGTTTTATTATACTACATCCGTGCAAATATTTCAATATCACGCTGATTATTAAATAACGTTTTCACCGTCATAATAATTTCCGCCCTTCTTCGACATAAAAATGTGAATTTTTTGTTAATTATAGTAAAATGTTCGTTTTTTACTATTTAAAATGTGATATACTGAATTTGATTTTGGGTTTTTTATCCATGACCCGAATATATACAACAATTCAATAATCCAAGGAGAAAAACAATGAGTCATTTTATGAGTCAATCACCGACACAGGACCCCGAAGTTTTGACTGTATGTTTGCTGGGAATAGGTGTTGTTTTTGTTGGACTTATTATACTGATCGCCATCGTTGCTCTTTCTAATACTGTATTGTCATTATTTGACAAAAGCAGTAAAGGAGCTGACGAATCCGGCAATAAAGTATTAATTCCGACAACACCGTCAACGCCATCAACCACTCCAGACAAACCGATCGAAAACAAACAGGAAATTTTAGCTGCTGTATGCGCAGCAATAGCCGAAGAAAATGGCACGGATATTTCTGCAATCAGAGTTATATCCTTTAAAAAACTTTAATTTGTATTTTTTTAAAACGAGGTAACAACTATGAAAGCTTACAAGGTAAACGTAAACGGAAACGTTTATGAGATCACACTCGAGATTATTGATAAAGAAGAAATCAAAAACACACCCGTTCAGAATAACGAAGCTCCCGTAGCTCCTGCAGCTCCGGCAGGATCAGCGGGCGCAACACAAGTTTCCGCTCCCATGCCCGGAACTATTCTTAAGATCAACGTACAGAACGGACAGTCTGTAAAAAAAGGCGACATACTTATGATTCTTGAGGCTATGAAGATGGAAAACGAGATCATGGCTCCTTCGGATGGCACCGTTTCTTCGGTAAACGTACAGACCGGCGCATCGGTTGAAACCGGCACCCTTCTCTGCACACTTGCATAAAGATATTGGAGGAATATAAATGTCCGCTTTATTAGACTTTTTAAAGGAAACAGGCGTTTGGCAGTTTTTCACTGTAGGTGAAGGCTGGAAGAATCTTATTATGATCGGCATCGCCTGTGTTCTCTGTTATCTTGCTATCGGCAAGAAGTTCGAACCCCTTCTTTTGTTACCGATTGCGATAGGTATGCTTTTGACCAACCTTCCCGGCGCAGGCGTTTACCATGAAGAAATATTTGCCGGCGGTCAAGTAAACTGGTCATGGTTCCAGGATGTAAAAAACATCGGTCTTATTGATGTCCTCTACCTTGGAGTAAAACTTGGAATCTATCCTTGTCTTATATTTATCGGCGTAGGCGCTATGACTGACTTTGGTCCGCTGATCTCCAATCCCAAAAGCATGTTGCTCGGCGCTGCTGCGCAGATCGGTATATTTGCAACATACGCAGGCGCAATAGCCTTGGGCTTTACAGGAGCTCAATCCGGTTCGATCGGTATTATCGGCGGTGCTGACGGTCCTACCGCGATTTTCGTTACGACAAAACTCGCTCCCGAACTTCTCGGTCCTATTGCCGTTGCTGCTTATTCATATATGGCCCTTGTGCCCGTAATTCAGCCCCCCATTATGAGGGCTCTCACGACAAAAAAAGAACGTATGATCGAGATGACGTCCCTCAAACCCGTTTCAAGATTACAGAAGATCGTATTCCCTATAATCACCACGATCATCGTTTCTCTTATCGTCCCCAGTGCAACTCCTCTCGTCGGTTGTCTTATGTTCGGTAATCTTCTTAAAGAATGCGGTGTATGTGACAGACTTTCAAAAACAGTTCAGAATGAACTTATGAATATCGTTACGGTATTCCTCGGAATATCTGTAGGCGCAACTGCTACGGCAAAAACGTTCCTGAACCTTGAAACGATCAAGATCATCGTAATGGGTGTAGTTGCTTTCGGTGTTGCTACAGCTTGCGGTATTCTTATCGCAAAACTTATGAACGTATTTCTCCCCGAAGGAAAGAAGATCAACCCCCTTATCGGTTCTGCAGGAGTATCCGCAGTTCCTATGGCTGCACGTGTATCTCAGAAGGTCGGTCAGGAAGAAAATCCCGGAAACTTCTTGCTTATGCACGCTATGGGTCCCAACGTTGCAGGCGTTATCGGTTCTGCCATCGCAGCCGGTGTATTGATTGCATTGTTTGCATAAAAAGAGGTATATCTTATGTCAAAAAAAGTTTTTATTACAGATACAATTTTGCGTGATGCCCACCAGTCTCAAGCGGCAACACGTATGAGGATCGAGGATATGATTCCCGCCTGCAAGGATCTGAACGAAGCAGGCTACTGGTCCCTCGAATGTTGGGGCGGAGCTACGTTCGACTCCTGCATGCGTTTCCTTGGCGAAGACCCCTGGGAAAGACTTCGCACACTGAAAAAAAACCTTCCCGACACGAAGCTCCAAATGCTTCTACGCGGACAAAACCTGCTCGGATATAAGCATTACGCCGACGACGTCGTTGATATGTTCATTAAAAAATCGGTCGAAAACGGAATCGACGTAATAAGAATTTTTGATGCTCTTAACGATACGAGAAATATGGAAGCCGCTATGAGAGCAACGAAAAAGCACGGAGGTCTTGCAGAAGCTGCTATCAGTTACACCGTCAGCCCCGTTCACAGTGAAGAATATTTCGTTGATCTTGCAGTTAAACTCGAGAACATGGGCGCTGATACCATTTGTATTAAAGATATGGCAAACCTTCTTCTTCCCTACGATGCTTACTCGCTCGTTAAAGCTATGAAAAAGAAGGTAACCGTTCCGATCCATCTCCATACGCACAACACGACAGGAACGGGCGAAATGACTTACCTTATGGCTATCCAGGCGGGTGTTGATATAATCGACACAGCACTCTCCCCCTTGGCAAACGGAACTTCACAGCCTTCGACCGAAGCTATGATCGCAACGCTCAAGGGCACGGAGTACGATACAGGCATTGACCTCGCAAAGCTCACGGCTCCCGCGGCTCATTTCCGTACGATTGCAACAAAACTTAAGGAACAGGGCTCTCTCGATCCCAAGGTCCTCAACGTTGACCCCAACACACTTATTTATCAGGTTCCCGGCGGTATGCTTTCCAATCTTATCTCGCAGTTAAAGCAAGCAAAAGCCGAAGATAAATACTACGACGTTCTCGAAGAAGTTCCGAGAGTCAGAAAAGACTTCGGTTACCCCCCTCTCGTAACTCCCACCAGCCAGATCGTAGGCAGCCAGGCAGTTCTCAACGTTCTTACCGGTGAGCGCTATAAAATGGCTACAAAAGAATCCAAAGGCGTTTTGCGCGGCGAATACGGACAGCTTCCAGGCGAGATCAACGAAGAAGTTCGCAAACAGGTTCTCGGTGATGCAGAGCTTATTACCTGCCGTCCCGCCGACCTCATCGAACCCGAATTCGAGAAATACCGCGAAGAAACAAAAGGGCTCGCAAAATGCGACGAAGACGTACTTTCCTACGCACTCTTCCCTCAGGTCGCTGAAAAGTTCCTTAAAGAAAGAGACAACAAACCCACAGAAAATGAAACGAACGAAAACACTGTTCGTGAACTTTTTGTGCAGGACCTTTCAAAATAATAACAAAAGAGAGTGTATGCTAAGCACACACTCTCTTTTATTCAGTTTAATATGTTATTTCTCCCGAAGATATTGTTTTTTCAAAACCGTCTTCGGTT
>JAZNOI010000135.1:0-14829 GCA_045580755.1 Eubacteriales bacterium
TTTTGAAAAAGCGCCCTCTTGACTCCAGCCAAAACTTTTAATATTTAATAATCTTCATCCGTAGGGGACGGCGCCTTCGACGTCCCGTTTATACATTCAATTTCAACAAATAAAACATCTTCGACAAACAAAAAGATCCCGACTTGATGTCGGGATCTTTAAATCTTATTTCACACTGTGAATATCCGCTTTTGCTTCGCAATAAATGCAACGGTATACCTTGTTGTCCTCGTCGCAAAGCTTGAATACGTGCTGTAACTCCTGCTCGGTGGTGGTAATACATCTGGGGTTCTTGCACTTGAGAATTCCCGTTATCCTTTCGGGAAGATCGATCTTCTCTCTCTTTACCACCTTGCCGTCCTTGATTATGTTTACCGTAACACCGGGATCAACAAAACCAAGTATATGGAAATCAATGTCAATGGGCCCGCTGATCTTGATTATATCTTTTTTGCCCATTTTTTCACTCTCGGCATTCAATATGACAGCTACGGTGCAGTCAACGTTTTTGAGTTTCAATACGTCGTATATCTCCATAGCCTTGCCGGCTTTGATGTGGTCGAGTACAACTCCCTCTTTGATCTGTCCGACTATCATACTTCCACCTCCAAAAGTTTGAGAATAAGCGCCATACGCATATATTTACCGTTAAGTACCTGCTTGAAATAGCAAGCTCTTTCGTCGTCGTCCACAGCAACGGAGATCTCGTTCACTCTGGGAAGCGGATGCATTATGCAGAGATCTTTCTTTGCATTCGTAAGCTTTTCGGGAGTGAGAATATACGTGTCTTTAAGTCTGATATAGTCAGCTTCGTTAAAGAAACGCTCTCTCTGAACCCTCGTCATATAAAGAATGTCAAGCTCGGGCATAACTTCGTCAAGGCTTCTGACCTCCGCATAGTCTATACCGTTCGGGATAAGTACGTTCTGTTTTACGTAATCGGGAATGGTCAGCTCGTCGGGAGATATCATAACGAATTTTACGTTTTCATATCTGGAAAGCGCGTTAATAAGCGAATGCACCGTTCTTCCAAACTTCAAGTCGCCGCAAAGACCTACCGTCAGATTCGAGAAAGTTCCCTTCTCCCTCTTTATGGTAAGAAGATCGGCGAGTGTCTGCGTGGGATGGTTGTGTCCGCCGTCGCCCGCATTAATAACGGGAATTGTAGCTTTTGTGGACGCAACGTAAGGCGCACCCTCTTTGGGATGTCTCATAGCAATAATATCGGCATAACAGCTTATCGTTCTTGCCGTATCCGAAACGCTCTCACCCTTTGCAGACGAGCTGCTGTTCGCATCGGAAAAGCCGATCACGTTTCCGCCGAGCTCGTACATAGCCGCCTCAAAGCTGAGTCTCGTTCTCGTAGAAGGCTCAAAAAACAAAGTTGCAAGCTTCTTTCTTTTACAAGAATCCGCATACTTTTCGGGATTTGCTATTATATCTTCCGCCGTTGCGATAAGACCGTCTATCTCCTCAACAGACAGGTCCATTATATCAATAACGCTTCTCATTTTGTTCTCCTTATTATTTGCGATTCCGGAATAATATATCTTTATGCTTTTGCGCCGTTGACGGCAAGATAATTCTTGATTCTGTCAACGTTTTCTCTGTTTGCTTCGTCCTCTTCGAGATATTCGATTATATCGTATACGTCAACGACGGAATATACGGGGAAGCCGTATTCTTTTTCAAGCTCGCCCATAGCGGACATATCGGTCTTGCCCTTTTCTTTTCTGTCTACCATTACGAAAACAGCAGCAACCTTTGCTCCCTTAACGGAAGAAAGTATCTCCATGCTTTCTCTGATCGCGGTACCTGCTGTAATAACGTCTTCAACGATTACGATCTCTTCTCCCTCTTTCGGAACATAACCGACAAAAACTCCGCCTTCGCCATGGTCCTTTACCTCTTTTCTGTTAAAGAAGAAGGGTACGTCAAGTCCCTGCTTTGCAAGAGCAACAGCCGAAGAAACGGCGATCGAAATACCTTTATATGCGGGACCGTAAAGAACCGTCTTTTTGTTTCCGACTTTTTCAAAATACGCCTTTGCGTAAAACTCGCCAAGCTTCGATATCTGGTCGCCCGTCTTAATATCACCCGCATTTATGAAATAAGGAATCTTTCTTCCGCTTTTTGCGGTAAAATCACCGAATTTCAAAACGCCTGCAGACTGCAGAAACTGTATAAATTCTCTCTTATAACTTTCCATTTTGTATTCTCCTTAATCATCAATCGGTCAAAAATCAGTCAACAAATTCTTTTACGCATCTTCTGTATGCGGCAACGGGGTCCTCTGCAGCCGTAATGGGTCTGCCCACAACGATATAGTCGGAGCCGATCTTCTTCGCCTGCTCGGGAGTCATTACTCTTACCTGGTCGCCGATATCTCCGTCGGCAAATCTAACGCCGGGCGTTACCGTAACAAAGTCTTTTCCGCAGGTATCGTGGACCTTGCCCGCCTCAAGAGGAGAGCAAACAACACCGTCAAGTCCCGCTTTCTTTGCGTTGGACGCATAATGCATAACCGTTTCGTCTATAGGAGCATTTATCAAAAGTTCATTTTTCATTCTCTCTTCGCTGGTAGAGGTTAGCTGAGTTACGGCAATCAGCATAGGACGGCTTCCGTCTGCGCGGGTCAGTCCTTCGATCGCCGCTTCCATCATAGCTATAGTGCCTGCTGCATGGAGGTTTGTCATATCAACGTCAAGTCCCGACAACACCGACATAGCTTTTTTAACCGTATTCGGAATATCGTGAAGCTTCAAGTCGAGGAATATCTTATGTCCTCTCGCCTTTATCTCACGAACTATCTCGGGCCCTTCGGCATAATAAAGCTCCATACCGATCTTTACGAAAGGCTTTTCCTCTTTGAACTTATCAAGAAAGTCCATTACCGCCTTCTTAGTCGAAAAATCACATGCAATAATAACGTCTCTTCCCATCAGTGGGCACCTCCGATTATATCATTCAAATCTTTTATTCCGTATCTTTCCATTACTTTTGGAAGCTCGTCAATTATATTCTTGCAGGCAAAAGGCTCTACAAGGTTTGCGGCGCCGACCTGTACTGCCGTCGCTCCCGCAAGCATCATCTCAATAACGTCTTCGGCTGATGAAATGCCGCCCATACCTACTATCGGTATTTTTACCGCCTCGTATACCTGGTATACCATACGCACAGCAACAGGGAGGATTGCGGGGCCCGAATATCCGCCCGTCTTGTTAGCAATAATGGGCTTTTTCGTCTTGAGATTAATTCTCATTCCCATAAGGGTATTTATCATACTGATACCGTCAGCACCCGCATTTTCACAAGCGGCGGCTATGCTCACGATATCGGTAACGTTCGGAGAAAGTTTAATAATTACAGGCTTTGTCGTTACGGCTTTAACAGCTTTCGTTACCTCATAAGCCGATTCGGGCGACGTTCCGAAGCTCATACCGCCTCCGTGAACGTTGGGACAGCTGATATTAACTTCCAGCCAACCTACCTGATCCTCTTTATCAAGCTTTTCGCATGTATAAACGTAATCTTCAACGGCAAATCCGCTTACGTTCGCCATTACCTTCTTATTAAAAACCTTAGAAAGCTTAGGCAGCTCTTCCGAAATAACCTTTTCAACGCCGGGATTCTGAAGCCCTACAGCATTGAGCATACCCGATGCACATTCTGCAATACGGGGAGTAGGGTTACCGAAACGGGCATCCTTCGTCGTTCCTTTAAAACTGAACGTTCCGAGGCAGTTTATATCGTAAAGCTCCGAAAATTCATATCCGAAACCAAAAGTTCCGCTCGCAGGGATAACGGGGTTGTCTATCTCGATTCCGCAAAGGGAGATCTTCGTATTTACCATATTATCTCCTCCTTTTCAAGAACGGGTCCGTCTTTGCAAATTCTCTTGTTTCCGTACTTGGTCTTGCAAGTACAGCCGACGCATGCACCGAAACCGCAGCCCATTCTTTCCTCAAAGCTGAACTGACCGCTTTTTTCGCACTTATTGTATACGGCTTTAAGCATAACCTCGGGACCGCAGGTATAAACGTATGAATAATCTCCGACAGCATCGACGGCATCGGTTACAAAACCTTTCGTTCCGACGCTTCCGTCAACGGTCGTTACAAACACTTCGGCTCCCAAAGCCTTGAATTCTTCTGCATAAAAAATCTCTTCAGCAACGTTAAATCCGAGAATCACGCTCACTTTCTTTCCCTCGGAAATAAGTTTTTTCGCCAAAGCAAACATGGGAGGAACGCCCACTCCTCCGCCTATAAGCAAGGGGACATCTCCGCTTTTCGAAGTATCGTATCCGTTTCCGAGTCCTGTCAAGATATCGAGCTTTTCGCCTTCTCCCATCTTCGACATAACTTCCGTTCCCTTGCCGACGACTTTATAGATCAAAGTCAAAGTCTTGTCGGAAAAGTCGCAAACCGAAATAGGTCTGCGCAAATACAGTCCTTCGAGCTTTATATTCACGAACTGGCCGGGGGCGATACCTTCCGTATCACCCGCCAAAACCATTTCGTATACGTCTTTTGCAATTCTTTTATTTGATAATATCTCAAATACAGTCTGTTTCATTTTTTCCTCACGCATCAATCGTTGAAATCGTCAACGTCGTTTCCTCGAGAACGTCAAGCAATACTCTGACCGTATCAAGCGAGGTAAACATAGTTACGTTATTCTCGGTCGCATACTTTCTGATCTCAAAGCCGTCTCGTGTCGTACCCGAGGACGAAGGATCACTGGTATTGATAACGTATGCTATATGACCTTGACGAATCGACTCTGCCAATTCCTCGGAATCTTCCGAAAGCTTTTTGAGCACGTGGGTGCGGATTCCGTTTTCTCTGAGGAATTTAGCCGTTCCCGACGTAGCCTCGATGTTAAAGCCGAGATTATAGAAGCGGCGGATAAGGGGAAGAGCCTCCTCCTTGTCGCAGTCGGCGATCGTTGCAAACACAGTTCCGTAGTTCTGGAGGTGCATACCCGATGCCTGAAGCGCTTTATAAAGTGCACGGTAGAACTTGTCATCGTAACCTATTGCTTCACCGGTCGATTTCATCTCGGGAGAAAGATATGCGTCAAGTCCGCGGAGCTTGTTGAACGAGAATACGGGCACTTTTACGTACCATCTGTTCTTTTCCTCGGGATAAAGCGAGAATATTCCCTGTTCTTTAAGAGACTTGCCGAGAATAACCTCGGTCGCAATGTCAGCAAGGCTGTAACCCGTAGACTTCGAAAGGAAGGGTACGGTTCTCGACGAACGGGGGTTAACTTCGATTATGAACACCTCGTCGTTCTTGTCAACGATAAACTGGATATTGTAAAGACCCACGATGCCAATTCCGAGACCGAGCTTCTTTGCATATTGAAGAATAATTCCTTTTACCTTATCGGATATCGAGAAGGCGGGATATACGCTTATGGAGTCGCCCGAGTGAACGCCCGTTCTCTCAACAAGTTCCATAATACCGGGGATAAACACGTCATGTCCGTCACAGATAGCATCAACTTCAACCTCTTTACCGCTGATATACTTGTCAACGAGAACGGGCTTGTCCTCGTCGATCTCAACCGCAGTCTTGAGGTAATGGCGAAGCTGTTCTTCGTTTGCAACTATCTGCATTGCACGTCCGCCGAGTACGAATGAGGGGCGAACGAGCACGGGGTATCCGACCTTTGCGGCTGCAGCCACACCGTCTTCGATCTTCGTAACCGCTCTGCCTTCGGGCTGAGGAATGTTAAGTTCTTTAAGAAGCTTTTCAAAAGCGTCTCTGTTCTCTGCTCTGTCTATTGCCGCACAGTCTGTACCTATAATCTTTACGCCGAGATCGTGGAGGGGCTGAGCAAGGTTGATAGCCGTCTGACCGCCGAGCGACGCAATAACTCCTTCGGGTTTCTCAAACTCGATGATATTCATAACGTCTTCGGGAGTTAAGGGTTCAAAATAAAGCTTATCTGCCGTCGTATAGTCGGTCGAAACGGTTTCGGGATTGTTGTTAATGATAATAGCTTCATATCCGGAGTTCTTTATAGTCGTTACCGCGTGTACCGTCGAGTAGTCGAACTCAACACCCTGTCCGATTCTGATAGGACCTGCACCGAGCACCACTATCTTCTTTTTGTCGGTAAGGATCGATGAATTTTCTCCGGTATAAGACGAATAGAAATAAGGAATGTACGCGCCGGTATGGCAGGTATCTACCATTCTGAATACGGGGAAAAGATTATGCTCTTTTCTGAACTTGAACACGTCAAGCTCGGTGCACTCCCACATTCTTGCAACGTATTTATCGCTGAATCCCATCTTCTTTGCAGCTTTAAGGGTCTCAAGCTCAAAAACGTGCGCTTTAAGAGTACTTTCCATATCGACTATATTCTTTATAGCTTCAAGGAAGAAAGACGTGATCTTCGTAATATTGTGAATCTCCTCTACCGTCGCGCCGCGATAAATAAGCTCGGCGATCGCGAAGATATTGTCATCGCGGAATTCGCTTATATATTCGCGAAGCTCGGCATCGGTCATATTGTCGAACTTGTGATGATAAATGTGGTTTACGCCGACTTCGAGAGAACGAATACCCTTAAGCAAACATTCTTCGAGGTTGGAACCGATACCCATAACCTCGCCCGTCGCTTTCATCTGCGTACCGAGGTGGTTGGATGCCGTCGTAAATTTATCAAACGGGAATCTGGGAAGCTTTGCTATAACGTAGTCGAGCTCGGGTTCGAACGCCGCATTCGTATTAGCGATCTTGATCTCCTCGAGCGACATACCGACTGCGATCTTTGCGGTAACGCGTGCGATCGGATAACCCGAAGCCTTCGATGCAAGTGCCGAAGAACGCGAAACGCGGGGGTTTACCTCTATCAGATAGTAGTTGCTCGAGTGGGGGTCAAGAGCAAACTGTACGTTACAACCGCCCTTTATCTTAAGCTCTCTGATAAGCTTGATAGCCGAATCGTTGAGCATCTTCTTGTCGTGATCGGAAAGCGTCATAATGGGAGCTACGACCAACGAGTCGCCGGTATGTACTCCGACGGGGTCGATGTTTTCCATTCCGCATATAGTAATCGCGTGGTCGTTCGAGTCGCGCATTACTTCAAATTCTATCTCTTTGTAACCCTTTACGCTCTTTTCAACGAGAACCTGAGAAACGGGAGATAACTTAAACGCATTTACAGCAACTTCGCAAAGCTCTTCTTCGTTGTTTGCAAAACCGCCGCCCGTACCGCCGAGAGTGAACGCGGGACGGAGAACTACGGGGTAACCGATCCTTTCGGCAGCCGCCTTAGCCTCTTCAACGCTGTACGAGATCTCTGAGGGGATGGTAGGTTCGCCGATAGAACTGCAAAGCTCTTTGAAAAGCTCTCTGTCTTCGGCTCTTTCTATACTTTCGCTGCTCGTGCCGAGAAGCTCGGTATGACATTCTTTAAGAATACCTTTTTTCTCAAGCTGCATAGCAAGGTTAAGTCCGGTCTGGCCGCCGATGCCGGGAATAATGGCGTCGGGACGCTCGTATCTCAGTATTCTTGCTACGTATTCAAGTGTAAGAGGCTCCATGTAAACCTTGTCGGCAATGGTCGTATCGGTCATTATCGTCGCAGGGTTGGAGTTTACGAGCACGACCTCGTATCCCTCTTCTTTAAGAGCAAGGCACGCCTGCGTTCCCGCATAGTCAAACTCTGCCGCCTGGCCTATTACGATAGGTCCCGATCCTATAATCATGATCTTCTTTAAATCTGTTCTCTTTGGCATTTTATTTTACCCCCATCAGTCTTTATTACTTTTTATCAATCCGCCGTCGTACGCAATTTTGCCGTTACACACAGTAAGCATGCATTTGCCGTACACTTCCCAGCCCTCGAAGGGCGTCGCTCTTCCGAGCGATTTGAATTCGGCAGGGTCAACTTTATATTTTGCATTGAGGTCGAACACTGTCAGATCAGCTAAGCTTCCGACTTCGATGTTTTTCTTTATACCAAACCGTTTTGACGGATTCGTATACATAACTTCAATAAGCTTTTCAAGGCTTATTATTCCTTTTTTCACAAGATGCGTATACAGCGAAGCAAAGCTGGTCTCTATTCCGACGACACCCATATTGCTTCCCGAAAGCCCCTTCGACTTCTCGAGCTTCGCGTGCGGTGCGTGGTCGGTAGCTATCATATCGACCGTGCCGTCTATCAGCCCCTCCACCAACGCCTTTCTGTCATCTTCGCTCCTTATAGGCGGATTCATCTTAAATCTTCCGTCCTCTTCGAGCATCATATCGTTCATAACGAGGTAGTGCGGCGCCGTTTCGCACGTAACGTCAAGTCCTTTTTTCTTTGCCTGTCTTATCAACTCAACCGTTTCTTTTGCAGATATATGACATACGTGGTATTTACATCCCGTCTCTTCAACGAGCTTAAGATCGCGTTCGACCTGTTTCCACTCCGATTCGGAGCATATACCCTTGTGTCCGTGAAGTCTTGCATATTCTCCGTCGTGGATATAGCCGCCGTAAAGCAGGCTGTTGTCCTCGCAGTGTGCCGATATGATCTTGCCCAGCGATCTCGCCTTAAGCATCGCTTTTCTCATCATCTCATCAGACTGCACACCTCTGCCGTCGTCCGAAAAACCTATGACCTTGTCTGCCATTTCACCCATATCCGACAGCTCTTCTCCAAGCTGTTTCTTCGTTATGGTGCCGAACGGATGAACGTTTATGACCGCATCCCTGTCGATAAGGTCAAGCTGTTTTCGGAGATTTTCCAAACAGTCGGGCGCAGGATCAAGGTTAGGCATGGTGCACACGTCGGTAAACCCTCCGCGCGCCGCCGCAAGTGAGCCTGTCGCAATCGTTTCTTTATAAGAAAAACCCGGTTCACGAAAATGCACATGCACATCGGTGAAACCGGGAAAAATATAAAACATAGAGCAATCAACAACCAAAGAACCGTCGTGTTCGGGATGGCTTTCCAAACAAGTAACGGTACCGTCGTTTATGTATATTGTCTGTTTGTGAAATTTTCCGGAACCGAAAACGTTTCCGTCTTTCAAAACCAATTTCATACCTACGTCCTCTTTTAAAAAATCAACCTTGCACGGCAAGGTTGATCCGATGTTTTGCTTTATCTCGCGGCACTCAAAACCTTGTCGCCGAGCTCATCTGCTCATATCTGATCTATTATAACACAGAAGCTCCGATTAGTCAATAGCGGCACACACTTTTCGGGCACGTATTTTTACACAAATCGACTTAAAAAAACTCCGATTTTTTGTATATAAAACAAGAGAGAGTGTGGGCTATGCACACACTCCTTCTCTCTCTCGGTTGCATTCAACAACAAAGGGTATACGTTCAAAAAAAACGTACACCCTTTTTGCGTCATCTGAAAAGATTTTCAACGTCAACATACGCCCCGCGGCGCATAACGGTGCGCGAAAGCGCTTCTTCTCCCACTTCTTTATCAAGCGCGTTCGTCAGATAAAACGGGTTCAGATAATTTTCGCTCTCGGCGCAAAGCAGACAGTTTATCACCACCTTGCCGTCAACAAAGTCGGTCTGCACCCTCTTTATCTGCGGCAAAACGTCCACTTCTTTTTCGCCTTTTTTCGTTTTTTTCGTTATAACGAGCGGATTGCAATAAAGTCTTTTCGCCATATCCGCAGCTTCTTCACTCTTTTCTCCGTAATCGAGCGTTATCAAATACTCAGCGTATTTAATATCGGTCAGCTTCGTTTCCGCCTCGTATACGTCGATTATCTTCATATTTTCGGGCAGATTTTTTCCCAGATTAACCTTAACTTCATTGCAGTCAACGTCAGCATCGGTCTTCAGATCCATAAACTCGTAAACCGATTCGATCCCGATCGAAAGGGGGAGCGCAAAATTGATCTTCATATGAGGATTAAAGCCCTCGGAATACATCATCTTTACCTTTGCGCGTCTTAAAGCCGTCTGCATCGTACGAAGCAGATCGAGGTGGGAAATATACTGCAATTTCCCCGTTTTTTCAAACATCACTCTCACAGTTTTCTGCTGCACCACGTCTGCTCACCTCCCATACAGTCAGCACCGCACGCCGAGCATTTTTCACGGCAATTCGGTGTCGTCTTCGATTCGTGCGCCTTCTTGTTTTCACGAATCAAAAATTCTTTCGTTACGCCGATATCTATAATATCCCACGGCAAAACTTCATCCTTTGCCATTTCTCTGTTTGCGTAAAACGCGGGGTCAACGTTACATTTTTCAAACACGCCGAGCCACTTTTCGTAGTCAAAATACTCGTCCCAAGCGTCAAATTTAATGCCCGCCTTATGCGCTTCGAGCATAACGGGACAAAGCCTTCTGTCGCCCCTTGCAAACACCGCTTCAAGTCTCGACACCTTCGCATCGTGGTAATTAAACTTGATCTTTCTGTCGGTCAACGTGCTCAAAATGTACTGCTGTTTTTCAAGCAAAACGTCCATTTCTTCCTGCTTTTCCCACTGGAACGCCGTAAAAGGCTTGGGAATAAAGCAAGCGGCGCTTATAGTAACCTTCGGAGACTTTCCCTTCGGTCTGTTGGGATTTGCATAAAACACGTCAATAACCTTTTTTGCAAGCTCGTTTATACCGTCAAGATCTTCTTTCGTTTCGGTAGGAAGTCCGTTCATAAAATAAAGCTTGACCTGCGTTTTGCCCGCCTTAAAAGCAACATCGCATGCGCGCAAAAGATCGTCTTCAAACAAATTCTTATTTATCGCATCGCGCAATCTCTGCGTTCCCGCCTCGGGCGCAAACGTAATTCCGCCCGTTCTGACAGTCGATATCTTATCCATAAGTTCTTTCGTAAAACTGTCCGCGCGTAAAGACGGCAACGACAGGCTCACCATATTATCGTCCGTCCATTCAAGCAGGCTGTCTGTCAGCTTATCAATACGCGAATAATCGCTTATACTGAGCGAAACGAGCGATATCTCATCATATCCCGTATTCTCAAAAAGGCACTTCGCCTGACTGTTCAAAACCTCGGGCGACTTTTCTCTTATCGGACGGTATATCATACCCGCCTGGCAAAAACGGCAGCCTCTTATACAGCCGCGGTAGACCTCTATCATAGTCCTGTCGTGGACTGTTTCAATATAAGGCATAACCAGTTTTTCGGGGAAATACACCTTGTCAAGATCTTTTATTATTCTCTTTCTTATTTTAGAAGGAACGTCGTCGTATTTAGGAGTATAAGCCTTGACCGTTCCATCGTCGTTATAGCTAACGTCATAAAGCGAGGGCACGTAAAAGCCTTCGATCTTTGCCGCCGCTCTTAAAAAGCCCTTCCTGGTATACGAGCCGTCAGCCTTCATTTTTTTGTACAGGTCGGTAATCTCACATACGGCTTCCTCTCCCTCTCCGATAAAAAACAGATCGAAAAAGTCGGCAATGGGTTCTGCATTATATGAGCATGGACCGCCGCCTATCACTATGGGCATAGAGTCCGTGCGTTCCTCGGACAAAAGCGGGATTTTTGCAAGATCGAGCATATTCAACACGTTCGAATAACAGAGCTCATACTGCAGAGTAAAGCCAACAAAATCGAACTCGGTCAAAGCATCGCCGCTCTCCACAGCCCAAAGGGGAATATCAGCACCCCTCATTTCGCGCTCCATATCCTCCCAGGGTGCATACACTCTTTCGCACCAAACGTCATCTATCTTATTCAACACGCCGTATAAAATACGTATTCCGAGATTCGACATACCGATCTCGTATGAGTCGGGGAAACAAAAGGCAAATCTGACGTTTACCTTTTCTTTATCTTTTACGACCTGCCCGTACTCGCCGCCGATGTATCTTCCCGGCTTCGTTACTTTCGTCAGTATTTTTTCAACTCTTTTATCTAAACTCAAAACCGAATCCTCCATTTGACTATCTTAAGCAGTCGGTTATATTTTAGGGAGGCATCTCCCCTCCCCGTCTGTTTGGGGAGGGGAAAGTCCTCCCCTTCTCACGTTATAATTTTATTATTTTTATAAGAAAAACTTGGATATAAGATATATGGGCACCATCCAGAACGCCTGGTACAATACCACCCACAGCGAAGGTATAGACGCAACACCGCCGAACATAAGCAGGAACGCCATTATCAGTATGCTGAGCAACACTGACAGTCCTTTTACGGTCACGTTCATTCTGCTTGCATTGAGTACCTTCGAGCAAAGCACAAAGGTATTGAGCAAGCTTCTCGGTCCACCCTTGGAAACGATACCGCTGTCTGCTTCATCCAACGGAGCAGTCTTCTCTTCGAGCGAGCTGCAACGCAAGATCCTTACGGGATACTTGGTGATCTTGACCTTGCTTCCCAAAAGCTTGTCGTCTATGTTGGGATCAAACGTCTTAATACCGATACAGATACCGGCTCTGTAAAGCTTTCTCAAGGTGAATTCAAAATCAGGATCTATCGTATACTGAACGTAGATCTTAGCCGCGATCTCATCGTCGCAAACCATGTACATAACGCTTGCCTCGCCGCGAGTCTCGAGATCATCGTCTCCGGGCTCAACAATGGGGGCAATATTTCTCGTTCTGAGATAGTTAGCCTTGCCGACGTATACGTGCTGACCGTCAATGATCGACTCGATTCCGTCTTTTGCGATCTCGATTATCTCCATATTGTCGGAGTTGCCGAGCTCGCGCGTTGCCGTATCAAACACGTCTGCCAACGGACCGCCTATCGTCTTAAACACGCTTGCGGCATTGTACAGAACTTTATCTATTCTGCTGTCGCCGTATACTTTTATGCTCTTAACCTTTACTCCGTAAGAGGGGAACACATCTTTATCGTCAAACGAAAGTGTATTTGCCTTGGAATACTCCTCGAGCGAGCCGTATCCGATTATCGCACTGTCGTCGTCAAATGCCTTCTTCGAAGCCTTATAGAACGGATATGCGAACGAAAGCATACTGCATGCGGGAAGTGCAAACATAAATGCAAGATAACCGAGAGAGAATCCCTTCTTCACGTCGTAGAACACGGTCGAAATGATAAAGAATATCAATCCCAACGCAACTGCAACGGACAAAAGCAGGCTGACAAGCGAATAAGATCTTGAATAAACACTCATTCTTTCGCGGAATCCCTTTACAAAACCCGTCTTGCCTATCTTAAACATCGAGATCTCGTCCTCGTTGGAAAGATAGTCGCCAAACGCCTCGTTTTCGAGCTTCGCACCATCGTTTTCAATGGTATTTATCGTATATTTAAGTCTCTTGGATGCTATTATATTAAAGCTGTAGATCTCTCTCTTGAGGTTAAAGAAATCATAGAACAACGTCACGAGAATAAGTGTAATGACCGGGAACACGTAAAGCGTAACCGAAGGATCGGTCTCGGATATAAAACAGTGTACTACGTGATATATAGCAGAGAGTGCAACAGCAACCGCCGTCAGACTTTCGGGCAACGGACGCATAGCAATAAGTGCACGCACGCCTCTGTAAAGCTCTTCCCAAGCAACAGCAGCTGCAAGAACGAGCAACTGAAGGCTGATAAGAATAAACACGGTCGGATAATTCTGTGGGTTCAATGCCCCGGGAAGTCCGGCGCCAAAGGCAGGCAGGTTCTCGTACAGAAACGCAACGAAACAGATCACCATACAGATCGCGATCTTCGCAAGTCCGATCTTATGCTGTTTTCTGTACTTTGCAAAAATCTCCTTCTTCTGAGATTGAGATTCGTATTCTTCTTCGATCTTAACATTGGTTACGGTGGGTTTTTCGTAGTCAAGATAGGACTTAACGTCGATGTCAAGCTGAGTCTGTATCTCCTGTGCAGCCTCGTCACCGTACATATTCTTGACCTCGTCCTCGTCTCCGAACGCCGACGCGATCCAGAGGTCAGTCTGGTCGTATTCTTCCGTCTTTGCATTTGGATCGCCGAGAATATTTTCGGCTTCAACGTTTTCTATATTGTTTATGATCTCTTCGGGATTTCCGATATATTCTCTTTCGAATATAAAATCTTCAGCCTCTTTTATGCTCTTCTGGAGATCATCCTCGGTCATATTAAAGGTGAGCTGTTCGGCTTCAACGACTGCGGGCGCCTCATTCTCTTCAAAAAGGCTGTCCGTGTCTGATGACTTTTTCGCATTCTTTATAAGAGACGGGTCAAAAACATTCGTCTTGTCAGACGTATTTTCGATCACGACCGAATATTCTTTTTCGGGTTCTACGGGGGCGGGCTCTTCTTCGGGAAGCTGATCGAGCTCGGTTAATTCCTCGTATTCTTCTACGGGTTCGTCGTCAACGATCTCTTCGGGAACCAACTCTTCGGCAACCTCGGTCTTATTTCCCCTCTTGAGTGAAGCGATAAGGCTCTTTATGGAATCGGTAACCGACATCTTCTTTTCAACCTTAGGCTCTTCAACGGGTTCGGCAACCTCTTCAAGCGCCGGAACCTCTTCGTTCATCGCCTTCTGGTAGCTTTCCTCGAGCGATTTAAAGAAATCTTCCTCGCTTAATGCATCGACGTTTACATTATCCGAAGCAGTCTCTTCTGCCGAAACTTCCTCAAACGAAAGCTGTTTCTCGGCAGTCTGATCATCCTCTATAACGTATTCTTCAATAACGATCTCTTCCTCTTCGGGAACGTCTGGATCAGCCACTTCCTCGACGACCTCTTCAACGGTCTCATCCGAAGTTTCTTCCTGCTCAAACAAGGCCTCATCCTTGAGATTGGGATTGTTCTTCAAATTCGATTTCAGTCTCTTTATAAGATCGTCTGCCGTTATCGGCTCAGTTTTTTCCTCATTAGTTTCATTGGGAGTATTCAATTCAAGATCCTTATTCTTTTCGTTAGCCATAC
>JAZNOI010000136.1:0-22010 GCA_045580755.1 Eubacteriales bacterium
CCCGTTGCTGATTCTTGTAGTGTCTTTCCTGTATCTCACGGTCAAGCTTTTTCTGTTCGGCATACTGAGTGTAGTTGCCGTTGTATAATTTGGATTTACCGTTTTCGATCTCGAGGATCTTGGTTGCAACTCTGTCAAGAAAGAATCTATCATGCGAAATCGTTAAAACGGTTTTTTTATAATTTCTGAGAAACTCCTCGAGCCATTCAACAGAATATGTATCAAGATGGTTCGTGGGCTCGTCAAGAAGCATTATATCAGGTTCGCTCAGAATCAACTTTACCATAGCTAACCGCGTTTTTTGACCGCCGCTCAGCTTTGCTATCTTGGTCATCCACATATCCTCGGGGAAACCCATGTTTTTTAAAGTGCCTTTTACTCTGCCTCGAAATTCGTATCCGCCGTTTCCTGTAAACCAATCATGAAGCTGTGAGTATCTTGCGGCAAGTTCATTATTTCCGTTTTCAATAGATTTAAGCAAGTATTCAAGCTCTTTTTCGGTCTCGATCAATTCGCTTTTTGCAAGCATTATCTGATTCAAGACCGAATCATTTTCATCAAAAGCATTTTCCTGCGAAAGTACTCCCAATGTCTTGTCTTTTGCTATATAGACATTTCCGTCTGTTTGTGTATATTCGCCCGTTATAATGCGAAACAAGGTAGTTTTTCCCGCACCGTTCGCGCCTACGATACCCAAACGTTCACCTTCATTCAAAGCAAAAGCAACCTTTTTGATTATCTCGTCGCTCCCGAACGCCATATTTATATTTTCACAAGAAATACTAATCATAATGCTTCTCCGACAAATTCAGTAAAAAAAGGACTCTTATAGAAAAGTCCTTTTAATTATAAGCAGTTATTTATTCTTCGGAATTTTCTGTCGACTGTTCTTCGTTTTCTGCTTGCTTCGCTCCGCATTTCGGGCAGTAATCCATATCTTTCGAGAGCTTTGAACCGCACCCTTCGCAGGTCTTCGTGTTGTTGATTATATCAACTTGAGCATTAAGTCTTTCGATCTCAATTAAACTCTTCTCGATCGTGTCATAAGCAAGTGAAACGGCCTTCTCATCAACATCAGAATTCTTGAGCTGATTGTAGTATATTTCGCCCAACTTTTTATACGCTTCTTCGAGTCTTGTCTTTTCACGAACCAAAGCGAACTTAACCTTAGTCAGATCCTTGTATCTTCCTGTTTCTTTTGCGGTATAGCTGACGGTAGAAGATACTTTTTTGTAAATCTCATTCCAAAATTCCATAATGCTCTCCTTTTTTTAGATTTATTATACTTTACACTTAAAGTATATCAAAAACCGAAAGTATTGTCAATGCTTTATATATCGGCCTCGGTCAGATATTCATTGCCGTGAAGTGTAATAAATCTTTTTCTTTCAGCGAGATTATCGCCAAGTAACGTATCAAATATTCGCTCAGTCTCTTCGGCATTTGCAGGCTCAACTTTGATAAGCCTTCTTGTAGCCGGATTCATTGTGGTCTGCCACATCATGTCGGGCTGGTTTTCACCAAGTCCTTTTGAACGTTGTATCGTATATCTTGACTTACCTAAATTCTTGATTACTTCCAATTTTTCCTGCTCGTTATAAGCAAAGTAGATGTCATCACCGCAAGTGATCTCAAACAAAGGAGATTCGGCTATATACACCTTACCCTCTTTTATAAGCGTTGGAAGAAGTCGGTAGAACATAGTCAAAATAAGCGTTCTGATCTGGAATCCGTCCTCGTCGGCATCAGTACAAATAATTATTTTCGACCAATTCAACGATTCAAGATCAAAAGGAACTACGTCTCCCTTCACTTTAGTCGTCAATTCAACACCGCAACCTATAACCTTCAAAAGATCAATTATGATATCGTTCTTAAAGATCTTATCATAAGTACTCTTCAAGCAGTTAAGAGTCTTACCTCGTACGGGGATGATAGCCTGGTACTCTGCATTTCTTCCGAGTTTACAAGAGCCCATGGCCGAGTCGCCCTCAACTATATAAAGCTCGCGCTTTGTGCCGTCTTTTGTGCGGCAGTCAACGTATTTTTCGACTCTGTTTGAAATATCCATTGTGCCTGCAAGCTTTTTCTTGAGATTGACTCTGGTTTTTTCTGCATTCTCGCGGCTTCTCTTGTTGACCAATACCTGATTTGCAAATCTTTCGGCTTCGATCGGTTTTTCTTTAAAATAAACCTCAAGTCTGCTCTTCAAGAAATTTGTCATGCTTTCGGCAATGAACGTATTACTGATAGCTTTTTTCGTTTGGTTAGCATAAGACGTCTGAGTTGAAAAACTGTTCGAAACAAGAACGAGACAGTCCTCTACGTCGTTAAAACTTATCTTGCTCTCATTTTTAAGATATTTACCCGTGTTTTTTAGATATTTGTCGATCTCATATACAAAAGCATTTTTTACTGCCTTGTCGGGAGAACCTCCATGCTCAAGAAAACTTGAGTTGTGGTAATATTCAATGATCTTCGTTGTATTTGAAGCGCAAAAAGCAATTTCGGCCTTAAGCTTATAGTCGTCCTTATCCTCTCTGTCCCTTCCCTCGTCTTCGTAACTCCACAAAACAGGCTGTGTCAAGGGATTTTCTCCCGCGAGTTCAACTACGTAGTCGGAAATCCCGTTTGGATAAACGAATTCAAATGATTCGAATTTTTCGGGTTCGACTTCGTAGTAAAGTTCGAATTTGATCCCTGCATTAACAACAGACTGCTTTTTTAGCATTTCCGTAAAAAACTCAAGGGGGATGTTTACGTCTGTGAATACTTCAATATCGGGACGCCATTTAATGATCGTACCGCGTTTCTTTTCGCGTTTTTCGATCTCGCGAACACTAAACTTTCCGTGAGGTTTCCCCTTCTTGAAGTTCATTTCCGAAACTTCTTTTCCGTTAAACGAACGAACCTTCATATATTCTGATGAATACTGTGTAGCGCACGCACCAAGACCGTTTGTTCCGAGAGAATATTCGTACGCACCGTCGGAGTTGTTGTTGTACTTACTGCCGGCATAAAGTTCGCAGTAAACCAACTCCCAGTTATAGCATTTTTCTTTTTCGTTGTACCCCATAGGCACACCGCGTCCGAAGTCTTCGATCTCGATAGAGTGATCGGCAAAAACCGTAATGATTATTCTGTCGCCATATCCCTCTCTCGCTTCATCAACTGCGTTTGACAGTATTTCAAATACAGAATGTTCGCAACCCTCGAGTCCGTCAGAGCCGAATATTACTGCGGGTCTGAGCCTAACTCTGTCTGCGCCTTTCAGAGCGGAGATACTGTTATTATCATAGCTTGTTCTCTTTTCTGCCATTTTTGTCCTCCGGATAGCCTTAAATGAATGTATTCCCACGAAAACATTTAGTTTATTATATATTTTTTTTGATATTTTGTCAAGAATATTTTCCCCGGCAATCTTGTTTATCATAAATATATGTGATATAATATCGACAGAATGTTTGTAAACTTGGAGGACTTATGTTAAATTCGCTTATCGAGGTCGTTAAAGAAGCCTCGCAGATCATGATCGAAGCTAAAGATATACAAGAAAAAACCGAAAAAAAGGGAGACAGAAATTTTGTAACCCTTTATGATAAAAAAGTTCAGTATTTTATAAAAGAGAGATTAAATACAATTTACCCCGACGTTAAATTTATAGGCGAGGAAGATGATGACTCGTCCGCTTCTCCGTACACTGAAAAGTGCTTTATTTGCGATCCGATCGACGGTACTGCAAACTTCAGACGATCCTATAAACACAGCGCAATTTCCCTTGCATACGTCGAATACGGAGAGGTGATTTGCGGTGTAGTTATCAATCCCTATCTCAACGAAATCTTTTATGCAGAAAAAAACAAGGGCGCATATTTAAACGGTCGGAAAATACACGTCTCTGATAACGATCTCGCCAATTCTATGGTTTCTTTCGGAACTTCTCCCTACTATCCCGATCTCACACAAAAAACCTTTAAAACAATAGAAAACGTTATTTCCGTGTGCGAGGATATAAGAAGATGCGGTACTGCTGCACTCGACCTTTGCAATATAGCATGCGGCAGATACGACCTGTTCTTTGAGTATAGTCTTTTTCCTTGGGATTATGCAGCAAGCATTCTGATCATTAGCGAGGCAGGCGGTGTAATATCCGATTTTTCAAAAGAAAAACTGCCGCTCCATAAAAGAACCCCGGTTATTGCCGGTAATAACATTGCTTACTCTGAGTTTTTTAAAGGAGAATACTTAGTAAAATAATTTTTTTGGAGGTATGTAAATGAAGCGATTTTTTTCACTCGTTATTCTTTTTTGCATCGTACTTACAACGTGTTTAGGTTGTTCGCAAATACAAAAACAAAACAACTACACAACCCCCGATGAACAGACAGATAAATACTCCTCTGATACAGATGATACAAAACACGAACAGGAGGAACCTACGTTGCCTAATGAACCCCGAAAGATTATTAATTACTCTGACTTTAAAGCTATTTGGTTATCCCAATTTGATTTAAACGCAATATATACAAACAATGGAAAACAGCGCGAAATAACAGATTTTACAAATAAGATCAAAACGGTTTTGTCGCAGGTATCTGATTTTGGATTTAATACGGTCATTGTACAGGTCAGACCTTATGCGGACAGCTTTTATCCGTCCGAATATTACCCTCCGTCAAAATACGTTACGGGAAGCTATAAAAACGGTTTTGATTACGATCCCGTTCAAATAATTATCGAGGAAGCTCACAAACTCGGCATTTCGATCCACGGTTGGATAAATCCGTTAAGATGTATGACCACTGATGAAATAAAGACCATCGACAACAAATATCTGATAAAACAGTGGTATGATTCCAAAGATGCGAACGGTAAATTCATAGTCGAATTTAACGGCAGATATTATCTTAACCCGGCTTACTCCGAAACAAGAGGCTTGATCGTCAGCGGCGTTCGCGAGATAATAGATAAATACACGTTTGATGGGATCCATATGGATGACTATTTCTATCCTACTATCGACCCATCTTTTGACCGTGATGCGTATACAGAATATTCAAGTCAATCATATATCACACTAAAAGAATTTAGATATATGAATCTGAACTCCCTCGTTTCCGAACTGTATTTAACGGTAAAAGAACGATGCGCTGATATGCTTTTCGGTATAAGTCCCGAGGGGAACATGACCAATGCAGCGGATAAGGCTTTTGCTGACGTATATACCTGGTGTTCGGAAGCCGGTTATATTGACTATATCTGTCCTCAGATATACTTCGGTTTTGAACATCAGACTCACCCTTTTGACAAAATAGCCGATAAATGGCAAAGCATCATTACAAACGATAATGTAAAACTCGTTATAGGTGTTACACTCGGAAAAGCACAGTCAAAAACAGATAAATGGGCAGGAACCGGAAAAGATGAGTGGGCGGGAAATGATGATATCTTGAAACGATCGGTCGAATATTCCGAGTCACTCGACAAGTGCACAGGGATGGCTGTTTTCTGTTATCAATATTTCTACAACCCAAATAATTTTACGAAAATCCCCGAAACGCAGAACGAGATCAATAATTTTATTCCGGCGTTAAAGCAAGCCAATTGGAATTGATATTCGTTAAAAAATGGTATTGAAACAAAAGATATACTATGTTATAATGTATAAAGAAATCTATTGATTGGAAAGATTAATCGAATTATGGAACAGTTAAGAAACAAAAAAGGCTTTATCTGTGATATGGACGGTGTTATCTATCACGGAAATAATCTTCTTCCGGGCGCAAAAGAGTTTGTTAAATGGCTCGTCGATAATGACAAGAACTTCCTCTTCCTTACGAATGCAAGTAACAGAACCCCACAGGAACTCAGACAGAAACTCCTTAGAATGGGACTTGACGTTGACGCGTCTCATTTCTACACAAGTGCATTGGCGACGGCAAAGTTCTTACAAATGCAAAAACCTAACTGCTCTGCCTTTGTAATAGGCGATGCCGGTCTTTATAACGCGCTCCACGATGCAGGAATCATGATCAATGATATTGACCCCGATTACGTTATAATCGGCGAAACGTCGCAGTATAATTACGAGAACATAACAAAGGCTATGAGACTTGTTAATAACGGAGCAAACCTCATAGGCACCAATACTGATCTGACGGGACCTTCCGAAACGGGGCTTATTCCCGCTTGTCGCGCGCTTGTAGCCCCTATAGAAAAGACTACAGGCAAACAGGCGTACTTTGTCGGAAAGCCTAATCCTCTTATGATGAGAACCGGTCTTAGAATCTTAGGGATTCACTCCGAAGATACGGCTATGATAGGTGACCGCATGGATACAGATATTATTGCCGGAATTGAGAGTGGTATTGATCCTATTCTTGTACTTACAGGCGTAACTAACCTTGAAAACATAAAACAATATCCCTACAGACCGAGATTGATAATAAACTCGATCGGTGATATAGCAAAAGAATAACAAAACAAGGAGATATTACAATGAGTTCAGCTGATATTGCTTTCATCAACACTTGCAAAGATATTCTCGAAAACGGTTCGTGGGTTAAAGATGAAAAAGTCCGTCCTCATTGGGATGACGGCGAACCTGCATACACAATCAAAAAATTCGGTGTTGTAAACAGATACGATCTATCTAAGGACTTCCCTCTCATCACTTTAAGGCCTATATCCCTTAAAGCCGCAATTGACGAGATACTTTGGATCTGGCAAAAGAAGTCAAATAATATAAACGACCTTAACTCTCATATCTGGGATAGCTGGGCAGATGAAAATGGCTCGATAGGTAAAGCTTACGGCTATCAGATGGGCGTTAAGCACAAATACCGTGAAGGCGAGTTCGACATGGTCGACAGAGTTCTTTACGATTTAAAGAACAATCCTTGCAGCCGAAGGATCATGACCAATCTTTATACATTTGCCGATCTTCATGAAATGGCGCTGTATCCTTGTGCTTACAGCATGACCTTCAACGTCACGGACGGAAAGCTCTGTGCCATACTTAATCAACGTTCACAGGATATGCTTGCCGCTAATGCATGGAATGTTGCACAGTATGCCGCTCTCGTTATGATGTTCGCCCAGGTCTCCGGTCTTCAGCCCGGCGAACTTGTGCATGTTATAGCAGATGCACACATTTACGACAGACATATACCGATCGTCGAAGAACTTATAAAACGACCTGTATACGATGCTCCCGAGGTGATTCTCGACAAATCGATCACAAATTTCTATGATTTTACTCCTGAAAGCTTCACGGTAAACAACTACCATCACGGAGAAAAAGTCGGTAGATTCCCTGTTGCAATATAGTCCATTTTACGATCGAAAGGAAATAACACAATGAAACTTATCGTTGCAGTTGACAAAGATTGGGGCATCGGATATAAAGGCGATCTGCTTGCACGTGTCAAGGCCGATCTTTTTAACTTCAGAGATCTTACATCCGGAAAAATAGTAATACTTGGCTCAAACACTCTTGCAACCTTCCCCGGCGGAAGAGCGTTAAAAAACAGAACAAACATCGTTCTTCACCCTTCTTCAGAATATCATCCCGAAAACACAACAGTCGTGCATTCTATAGACGAGTTGTTAGAAGAGGTCAAGAAGTACAACACCGATGACGTATTTGTTATCGGGGGGGCAAGCGTATACAGACAAATGCTTGAATTCTGTGATACGGCGTACGTAACAAAGTTTGACAAATCATTCGAAAAAGACGTATACTTCCCCAATCTCGATGACGATCCCGACTGGGAGCTTGTCAATGTAGGAGAACCCCAGATAAGCGATCCCGAAAAGGATACCGAAGCCGACTTGAAGTTTTATTTCACGGAGTATAAAAGAAAATAGAAACATAAAAAAGGTGTGCCAAAAAAGCACACCTTTTTTATTTGATCTCAACTGCTTTGTTTAAAGCAAAAGAATACACGAATATTTTATCGACAGATCGTCCAAACAGTTTCTTGCACGCTTCGGCATAATACGTAAGCTGTGTCTTATGTCGGTCAATAAGTTTTTTTTCGGCTTCACCGCTTGATATCTGCTCTTTTGAAAAGCTATCGGTTTTGTAATCTGCTAATACCGTTTTACCATATTCATCAATAAACAATAGGTCAATTACACCTTGAACCAATATAGTTTCATTCTCATAAAGCGATTTTTTCTCTAAGTCAGCCGTAAAATCCGATGCCGCCAACTTTATATTGAAACGGCGTTCTCTCCAGATTTTTTTTGCACTCCTTACAGAATCGTACAATTCGCTCTTGAAAAAACTTTCTATATTGTTCTTGTTTACTATCTTTCCGCTCTTCTCGTCAATAAAGCCTTTGTCAACCAATCTCTTAAGCTCGAAATCGAAACCGTGTTTTAAAACGTTCTCAAAATCACAGAACTGCATAAATACGTGAGTCGCCGTGCCCTTCTCTGCCGCAGTTGCTCTGTCCTTTTCGGGCATAAGAAACTTTGGCTTTACGTATGCGGAGGGAGCCAACTTCGACACCTCTGTCGTATATTCGTCGAGTACATCGGGATAAAGCTTCGATACTGCAAGTTTCGACGGAATGTTTGCGAGTTCTTTGTATTTATACTCAAACCACAATCTGTCATTGAGCATTTTTTCATAGTCGTTAGTCAGCTCTGTATCAAATTTTCTCTCGTTTTCGGTCTCTGTCTCGCCCTGAGTATATTCAGTTGAGTCGGATAGTTCATTTCCGGTCTTTAGGGGCGGCTGAATGTAATTGATAGTATAATTCTTGTAATCCGATTTTAAAAGCCCCCACACCAGAAGCGTTATTTGATTATTGCAGTTGAGCAACGTTGCGTGAGACAAAACGGAATCATTCGATGATATATCTGCAATTATACTATTTGCATTCTTTAACGAAGACGTAATAATCAAGTGTTTTTTTGCCCTCGTTAATGCAACGTAAAGCACTCTTATTTCTTCATCGATGCTGTCTTCTCTGAGAGATATTTCGGAAGCCGCTTTCGCCAGAGTGTTACACCTTGCAAAAGAAGTATTATCACGAAGATTTGCCGAAAAGCCCATATCTTTATGAAGAATATAAGGAACCTTTTTCTCCTCATCGCGATTAAAAAGCTTTGCCGTATCACTTAAAAAAACGAGATCATATTCGAGTCCCTTCGAGTTATGAATAGTCATTAACTCAACTACCCCGTCACCTTCGCAGGTCATTTTGGCGTTCCCGACCTCGATTTTCTTATCCATCAGTTCTTTTAGATACAAATTAAAATTGTACAAACCTTTAAACGAACCATTTTCGAACTTTCTTGCGTATTCATAAAGGAGCAGCAAGTTAGCTTGTCTTTCTTCGTCATCAAGCCTATCGGAATCCCCCGTCAAAAGCTCGACTATATGAGTATCGTTGTAAATATAACGAATAAAATTATCAACAGGGCACCCTTCGGCGTATCTTCTCCATTTTTTGAGTTTATCAAAAAAGACATCGCACTTAGGATCTTTTACTTCTGCGGCATATTTTTCAAGAGCCGAATAAAGACTTGTTTTTTCTCCGTATTGTCTCACTCTTGTCAAATCGGAAATTGTAAAGCCGAAAATAGGACTTCTGAGCAAGCCTGCCAAATAAATATCTCTGCTTGGGTTATCGACTGAATTCAACAAACAAAGCATCAAAAGAACTGCGTCGTTTTCAAAAAATCCCGCATTCCTCTTATTAAAACAGGCTATGTTTCTTTTCTTGAGTTCTTCCTCGAAAAGCTCAGAATTTTTTAACGATCTAAAAAGGATAGCGATCTTGGGGGGATCAAGTTTCTTCCCTTCCAAAATAGCATTTTTCTCCTTTTCTCTGTGTTCCATTAAGTATTTTTCAATTTTCATTGCGACAAATTCGGCCTCGCGTTTGATTCCCTTCGCTTCGCCGTCATCACTCGCAAAATACAGTTCAACGTTTTGTTCATCCTCTTTAACTTCGTTAGGGTTAGGGTGAATAAGTCTGTCTCCCTGCGTGTAATCCATTCTTCCGCTGTTGTTATTGAAGAGTACTTCAAAAACACCGTTCGAAAAGTCAAGAATGGTTTTATAGCTTCTGAAGTTATTAGATAAATAAACCGTTACGCCGTCAGAATCGGGACATAAAATCTCCTCGCCGTTTTTGGGGGGCGGACATACCGGAAACTTTCTTCTGTAGTCGGAAAACAGATCGGGCTGTGCTCCTCTGAAGCTGTATATGCTCTGTTTTATATCACCAACCATAAAACGGTTTGTCGGGGTGCTGATCGCGGAAAAAATCTTGTCCTGAAGCTCGTTTACGTCCTGATATTCATCGATGAACACATACTTATACTTTAAGCGAATTGTCGCGGAAAATTCGGATAGTTTTGTACACTCAATATCACCATACAGAAGTCTTAGAGTATAATTCTCAAGGTCATTATAGTCGAGAAGTCCTCTGCGCTTTTTTTCCTCTGTGTACATTCTGTCGAACATACTCAAAAGATTGTACATATTTTTGCATATTAAAGCGAGTTGGGCAAAATGATCTTTTACAGTATCCTCAGAAAAAGCAAAGTATTTCTTGCAATTTCTTATTTCCGTACCGTCCCATAAAAGAGTTCGTATAGCCATGTGCCTGTCATATTCATCTGACTTATAGTCGGAACTGATGTTCTTCCCTTTAAACGACGGTTTGTTCCTATTATGAAAGGCTGCACAAAGCTCGGAATACTTTCCTTTTTTTGCCTTATCAAGAATGTCGTAACAGATGTTCCTTTCATCCTGAAATGCCGACAAACGCAGCTTCACATAAATAGGTTCGGTTTTAAAAAACTCACAGGCTTTATCGTATCTATAAGCAAGATCGGTAAAAGTGCGTATAACAGATTCTCTGATTTTTTTACCCCACTTGCTTTCCAAAATGTCTTTGTTCTTAGCATTGTCGTATTCAATAGCACACTCGTTAAGAATTTCTATACCGATCGGATAATTCTTTAACTTGCTGTGAATGTCAGTTATATACTCAGTCAGAGAATCGTCCTTGTTTGACCTGAGAAACACCTCGGTGAATTCGACAAAATCAGAAATAACGTCATTGTGAAGCCCCTCGTAGAATGAGTCTATAAGCTCGTTTGCAATATTATTCTTAATGAGCTTTACCTCGTTGTCGTCACCGATGCGTAACGTCGGAGGCAGTCCTATTCTCTGAAAATTGTTTCTGACAACGTCGGCACAAAAAGAGTGAATTGTCGATATTTTGGCTTTTCCTACCCTTAATATCTGGTTCGCTAAATGCTTATTCGCCGGATCTTCTTTTAAAGCCTCGTATAATGCACCCGAAATGCGCTCTTTTAGCTCCGAAGCTGCAGCTTTTGTATATGTTACAACAAGGAGATCTGAAATGTCGACAGGATCGTTTTTGTCCATTATAAGTTTCAAGATCCTCTTAGTTAATACGGCGGTCTTTCCTGAGCCTGCGGCGGCTGATACAAGCATAGAATGCCCTCTTAAGTCTATAGAAACCCTTTGTGCGGGGGTCGGTTCAAACTTTTTACTCATCATCGGACACCTCCTTAGAGCTTGATCTGCATATCGGTTTCATTTTACAATATTCGCAAGGTTTTTCTTCAACGAGGGGTTTAGCATTTACTCTTCCGCTTTTCAAAGTCATGGCAATGTTATTTAAGATAACGTCGATTTTGTCGGACAATTCACCGAACTCTTGTAACGTCTTTAAATTTTGATTCTTTTTTATAGAATTATCATTATTAATCTTTACAGGCACAAAAACACCCGAAAAATCTCTATCCATTGCACGAAGAACATCATAATCATTCAAGAATAAACCGCTGCGCTTGATAAGTTTACCGGCGCTGTCGTATGCTGAGTCTATCTCATCCTCGTTCGAGATTTTCACTGTAGGCGAAAGCGTTTGATGATAGACTAATCCTGCGGGGATGATCTTATCTTTGCATCCGATCGCATTCTTAAACTCTGCATTCTGTGTGTTCCATATCGCGAATAAATACAAAAGCATTTGTATATCGAGACCCTTCTCGACATTCTTAAGGCTAAAGCTTTTATCGTAGTTTTTATAATCGATTACTCTAACATAAACCTCGTCGGAATTTTCTCTTCGATATATGTCTACTCTGTCAACCTTTCCTTTCATATAAAGTTTAGATCCGTCATCAAGCGTTACAGCATACGGTTCAACTCCACCGTTTCCGACTTTAAATGCGATAGGCATCTCGAAAAATTTAGGTATAAAATCGCTCTTTTTGAACTCCTCAACTAAATTTCTGCACAGCAACAAAGCAGTCCGTTTCAAGCGTTTGAACAACTGCATTATTCTCGGGCTAGATTGAGGCAACCCCTGACATACCCTCTCTATATAATCGGCTGACAGTTCGTCTACCAATTCCACTATCTCATCGTCGGAAATATTTGGTTCGAATTTACCGTTTTTCATAAGCTTTTGTACAAACAACTCAAGAAGATTGTGAACAAAAATACCTATGTCATTGTTTCTGAATACACCAGTTTTCTTTTCTCTCAAATTCAAGAGATAGGTGCAATGATAGTTAAACGGACATTTAACAAAAGAATCAAATCGACTTTGGTCAGCAACGACGTTCCCCTTATATATGCTGTCTGCAAGCTCTTTTTCCAGAATATCGTTTGCGGCATCCAGAGGCGAATCGTAGGAGTGTACAACACTTGCCAAGTCTTCATCTTTGCTTAAGCTATTGCCAAGAGCAATACCAAGTTCTGTAGACCGAACTTTTAAAACGTATTTCAAAGCGGTATTTCTTCCCCATATCTTATCAACGAAAGGGAGATCCGAGTAGTTAATGATCGGCTTATCTCCAAGAAGATAATTTATTCTCGATCCTGCAACCGAAAGCATATTCTTAGCTCCCGAAAGGTCAGAATTGGTGTATGACAGAGTCAAACTTTTTTTTGCGGCAGAAATAGCCTTGTAAAACCAGAAAAGCTCATTCGAAACAGCCTCATCGGTGGCGGGACTTAACTCAATATCTACTGTTTTTAATATATTCTTTTCAAGATCGCTGAATACGCAGTTTTCTTCGCAATTCTTCGGAAACTCTCCTTCGTTTACACCTATAAGGTAAACTTGAGAAGCTCCGCTGCTTCTGAGATTAGACGCACTTCCGAGTATAACTTGATCGATGCACGCAGGAATCGTCCCTATATCCGTTTTGCTCAACAATAATCTTAAAAGAAGCGCATACCCTTCAGCGTCTATCTTCGTGTCTCCTAACAGATCAACTAAAGTGTCAAGAGCGTTTATAAGTATATTCCAAAGCTGTACAAGCTCTTTTTCTTCGTTAAATAGGTTGTTTTCTCTGCATTCTGCGGCACGAAGCTCTATCTGCTCTTTTACTTTGATCTCGCACAAAAAATCATACAAAGCAACTGTTACGTCTCTGACGGTCGTCTTTCCGATCGAATCAAAGAGCTTTTCAAGGGGAGGCACAATCCTGTTTCGAATCGCATTAGCCTCAGCCAATATATTTTGACCTTCTTCTGTTATTCGCTCGACGAAACCGTCGGGATTCATATTCCATTCAATTCCGTCGTGCCAGCGCCTGCCGTTTATGTTCCACGCGGATGCATAGTTTTCCAGGACGTCGCACTCTTGATACGTTACACCTGCAAATCCCGTTTTTAAGTATGAAATAACGTCGCTGTATGTCCAATTTCTGTTTTTTATCGATAAGGCGGCAAGTATCAACTTAAAGATAGGTTTTGTCGTTATATCGGTTCTTTTTGACATAAAGAACGGTATGCCGTTGTTTTCGAATTCCGAGTCAATTATACCCTCGTATGCTTCAATATCACGAGCTATAACGAGAATATCCTTATATCTGATTCCTTGTGAAATCTTTTTAAGTATATCTCCGACGACTGCCTCGGCTTCTTCAAATTTATCGTGGCAACACATAGTTTTAACGGCAGAAATATCACCTGTAAAATCGGTAGGTCTCGCATTATGGTTCCAAAGATTATCGGAGACATATTTGATCGATTCTTCTCTTCCGCAGCTATTATTGTTGACCAAAACCTCGCTTACGTTATCCGACAGCTTTAGAATGGTTTTATAAGTCTTTTCCGTAGTCTTAAAAATGCCCGTATTATCGTTCGGATCATAGCATAAAGAAAAAGTAACCTCTTTCGCCTGGGCAATGATAGGTCTGATTACAGAATATTGTTGAGGAGTAAAACTGTCAAAAGAATCAAAATATACTTTATATCCGTTAAAAAAATCGCTGCTTTCCAGTGTGCGGGCAAGACGGGTCAATTCATCGGTAGGATCGTTGTATTCTTTGCTGAGAAAGCTCTGATAAGCACCGTATATAAATGAAATGTCGTAAAGTTTATCACTTAGTTCATTATGTCTTTCCTTGAGTAACAAAGATGCTTTATCAAGTATAGTCGGAGTGATCGCATATTGCTTCATTTCGTCGACTGTGTGTAGCATAAGTTCGGTAAAAGCAATATTTTTTTCGTCTATATTCGAATAGGCTTTTAAAAAAGGAGAAACCTCGCGAAGAACGCGCCACATTACGAGAAGCCGTCCCCCATCATCAATATCGCTGAACGACAGCCCGCCAAGCTTTCTGAAGACATGGTTAGGAAGTCTTCTGAAACTAAGCACCTCTGTATCAAAGCCGCCTATATCGATAACATCCGACAGATCGGATAAAGCACTTTCTGCAGATAGAATGAACTGATCCGGAACAATCAAAAGTGCTTTGTTCCCTTTTTTTATGTCTTCTTTAATTAAATTATATATGTACGTGCTTTTTCCGCTTACGGCGGGGCCGTATACAATATTGATCATAATTTACCTCACACGAAGTTTTTCGCACAATTTCTCATCGGGAGTCACGTATGCCGTCCAGTTTGTCGAGTAGGTGACAAGTCCCGGCTTTGCAGCATTCATTTTTTTGATATTTTTAACTTGAGTGTAGTCTACGGCAACGTTTTCTCCGTCGTTTATCTTTGAATAAGTTGCTGCAATTATCGCCGCCTGTGTAAAGTCGATTTCGGGCGGTTCTTCACCGTTGCAGATCATAATACAGTGCGAACCCGCAACGTTTTTTACATGGAACCAGTAATCGAGCTTTGCCGCTGTTTTAAATGTTAAAGTATCGTTTTGAATATTATTCTTTCCGCAGAAAACGGTATATCCGTTTTCTGTTTTAAATTCCATAGGATGAGTCTTCGGAGCATTTTTTGAATTCAGCTTGGATTTCACACCGTATCCGGCTGCTCTCAATTCCCTGCGTATTTCTTCGAGATCGTTTTCCGATTCCGAGCGGTCGAGCGAATCAAGCACCGATCTAATATAGAATAATTCTCTCTCATCCAATTCCAGCTGTCCGTTTAATATCTCTATTGCTTTTTTCGCCTTATTGTATTTTTTGTAGTATCTTTGCGCGTTTTGTGACGGAGCAAGTTTCGAATCAAGAACGATATCTTTTTCGATCGGCGGATCTTCTGAATAGTCAAAAAGTTTGACCTTTGTATCGCCGCGCTTCAAAAGATATATATTCGACGTAATTATATCGCCGATATTTTTATAAGATAAATTATCGGTCGAGCGGTTAATTTCGTCTTTGTGAATGGCGATCTTCTTTAGAATTCTGTTCTCCTGGTTAGTCAAATATTTATTCAGATCGGATGAAATCTGTTTGATATGATTAATTCTTTCTTTTTTTACGAAATACTCGTCAATAAGTTCACTGAATGAAGCACACACGACCTCGTTGTATACGCCTTTCAAGTGTGATATCGGCATAAAACTGAATTCAACGGGCTTGTCTTCGAATTTATAAAGAACAGGCTTAAAATCGCATTTTTTAATAATAGAAACAACAGAACTAAAGATTTTCCATAATACAGAAAAATCACAGTCGGACAAACACGCGTCAATGTCTCCTGCGGTTAAATATGAAATCTCACGAGCGATCAAAAGCGAGATACCCATAAAGTTATCGACAATAAATCTCGAAATCTGTTTTGTTTTTTCTGCGTTTGAAAACAATTCAAAAAATAAATTTTCTTCCGCAGTTACGGGCGAATACTTATACTGTTTCGGCGGATATTCGTACTTCATCCCGGGCAAAACCTGCCTTTTGCTGCTGGTTGTGTAATCTACGGGTTTTATGGCGTTTATGATCTTCTTTTGTTCATCGCAAAATATAATATTGCTGTATTTACCCATTATTTCGATTATGATATAACGTGTACACAAAAAACCCATCTCATCTCTGCATTCAAAGGCAAGCTCGATCAATCTTTCGAATTCGTATTGCTTTACATGGAGTATACGTGCACCCGATAAATGTTTTCTGAGCAACATACAGTACATAGGCGCCGCAATCGGGTTTTCTTTAGTAACAGAAGTTATATTTATCCTTGGATTATTCGCACCGGACGACAGAGAAAGGCGAAGATTGTCCCTGTCCGCACGGAGTGTAAAAACAATCTCTTCTTTTTCGGGTTGCTGTATTTTGTCTACACGTGCACCACTCAGTTTTTTATTCAATTCGTCAGCCAGAGCGGCAACCAATCCTGCATCGAATGCCATTGTTTTTTCTCCTTGAAAACTACATATTTCGCTCATTATATTTTATCACGATAATATCTATAAGTCAACAAAATAATAATGTCCCTACCGAATTATTATACTCGGTAAGGACACTATCATTTTTGTTCTACATTCTAAGATCTGTTATAAAAACAGCTTAGTTAGAACCCTTCATATCGTTCTCGTACTTCTGGATCATTTTCTTAACCATCTGACCGCCTACGGAACCTGCCTGCTTAGATGTGAGGTCGCCGTTGTAACCCTGCTTGAGGTTTACACCAACTTCACTTGCAGCTTCCATCTTGAAGCGATTGAGCGCTTCCTTTGCTTCGGGAACGAGTGTCTTGTTAGATGCCATTTTTGTTCTCCTTGTTTTTTGATATTAAACCAAAAATCTATATCAATTGAGTCGTAATCGACTCTGATATTATTATTATCAACGATCCGATTATTATTACTGCCAATTTTTTCAATTAAAAAAGACGGATGTTTTTATCCGTCTTTTTATTATAAATTATGAAATACTATTCATCAAATTCGTTATCCGGGATCAATATTACTTTATATGCAGTCTTCGAAAGAACCGCATCAACGCCCGCCTTCCAATCATCAAGCGAATAACTTTTTGAAACAAAATGGGAAAGATCGATCTTTCCTTCGTTTAATAGTTTCATAGTGATCGCCCACGATGATACTGCGGAAGAATTCGACGGAACGTAATTGACCTCACGGTCAAACATATAGTCAAGTCTGAACGGAACTTTTCCGCCAAACAATCCTATCTGCAAATGAGTTCCCATAGGACGAATCACCTTCATGCAGTTCTCAAGCGCAGGAGCAACACCCGTACAGTCACAAGTTATATCAGCACCTTTAGGATTGTTTTTATAAACAGCTTCACAAAGCTCGTCAAAACTTGTAACCACACAGTCGGCACCGAGTTTTTTTGCAAGTGCCAGTTTTTCCTCGTCCGCAGGAAGTCCGGAAACGATCACGTACGCACCTCTTAATTTAAAGAGCAGTGCGGCAAGTTGCCCCATTATTCCGGGCCCGCTGACAACAACCGTATCACCGGGTTCTACGTCGATCTTCTCGTATACTCCGCGCACCATACACGCAAGAGGTTCTGCAAGTGCATAGTTGATCCGTTCTTCTCTGCTCTTTATCGAATCAGACAGTTTAAACGAATACTTTGCAGGAACAACAACGTAATTAGCCATAGCGCCGTTTCTGTGAGAACCAATAGACTTGCGTTCCTTGCAAAGCGTTACAAAGCCGTCCTTGCAGAGATAACATTCATTACAGCTGTAGCAAGCGGGAAGCGTAACGATCCAGTCGCCAACCTTAAAATCACCTACGTCACCGCAACTTTCAACGACCTGACCTACGTATTCATGACCCATTATGACAGGCATAGTAACCGATCTTTCATCGTGAATGGCATGAATATCGCTGTTGCAGATACCTGCAGCAAGTACTTTTACCTTGAGTTCGCCCTCTTTGGGAGTAGGTTCCGGAACCTCGCGAAGTCCAACACCTTCCATCCCGAGAGCATATTTTACTAAACCTTTCATAGTAACATCCCCCTTTTAAAACCATCTTGCGCCGGTGGGTGCTTTTTGGTAATTTTCAAGCGGAATCCATCCTGTCCACAGGAATTGAGACATAGTCTTCTGTGTTACGCCGAACGTCGTAAACTCTTCGGGTTTCAAAGCCCCTTCTTCGTAAGCGCGTACAAATTCGGGTATCTTGTATAGCTTTTTAATAACGTCGGACGGAATCTCTTCGTCGATATGGCACACTCTTTCGGGATCGGCATCTATAACCATCTGCTGTATTCTTGCCTGGAGAGAAAAAGTCATATCAGCGCCTGCCATAGACGTCAAATGATGTACACCTCTGAGTCCTGCAGGCATAATAACCGCGGGGATATCGCGTTCTTTAAAAATGTTATAAACCTTTTTACAAACGGCGTTACCGGCATTTTTTATTATGTCGGGCTCAATATCAATGCGGCTGTCGGTTGCAACCTCAAGCAAGTATTCATCGAGTCTTCCGCCCTGCTGAACAACAAACAAAGGCTTAGGCTGTATGCCGGCAGCAATAGCCTTATTTCTTCCCTTCATATAAGCTTCAGCCATCGCCATTGCTTGAGATACCGAGAAATTTACGGTAGTACAAACTGCAATTCCGCGTGAAGATAACTCTTCAACCAAAGGGAGTGCAGACTTTATCGAAGGTGTTTTTACAGAAATGTTTGGAGCCCACGATGCATAGCGTAACCCTTGTGCCAGCATTTTTTCTGCATCCATACATATAGTAGGGTCGAGCTGCCCGAGCGCATACCCGTGCTGACCGTTAGTCTTTTCAAAAATATTTTTAAATTTATCGGCAGCATAGGTAGCAACTATTCTCAGCAATTCTTCGGCGTGCTCCGACTGACTGAGATCCTTGGGGATCTTGTCAACCATGGGCTGCCAAAAATCCGGTACAGCCTGTAACGTCTTGTATGTAAGCACGGGGTTTGTCGTAACGCCAACGGCTCCGTTCTTTATTGACTCATCTATTTCCGAAGGAATAGCTGAGTCGTGCCAAAACTTTGTCGGCGTTTCGGTTGTCAACCATTGTAAATAATTCATCGCATGTCCTCCCGATCATTACAGCTTAAAGCTTGCAATCATCGCCCAACCTGCTTCAACAAACTGAGAAAGAGTACGCTGAGAAGCACCGAAACGAATAAACTCACACTCTTTAAGACCGCCTATATCATAAGCGCGAACGAATTCGGGAATAGTACGGAGTCTTTCGATCGTTTCAGCAGAAACTTCTTCATCTATATGCTCAACAAATTCTGTTTCTTTTGCACAAGCATCCACAATACCTGCAGAAAGCGAGAATGACATATCCGAGCCTGCGAGAGCAGTTGCGTGGTAAGCGCCTCTCATACCTGCGGGCATAATCTTCGCTTCGTAGCCGCGCGCCTTGCACTCTTTGTATGCATTCTTAATGGCAGCAGTTCCGGCACATATAATATCCGTCTCGAGCACGTCAGACTGCATATCCTTTGCAACGTCACGGAGATAATCGTCAATACGTCCGACCATTAATACCGAGAATGCAGCACCCGGCTTCTTGCCGGCAGCTCTGCAGCGATCAATGCCGCGTTGCTGAGCTGCTGCTATTGCAACGACCTGTGATGCAGTAAAACTGACAGTACCCACAGTCGTGATACCCTCGGCAGCAAGCTCCTCGATCGCTCTGAGGCCTGCAGCTGTTGCGGGAACCTTTACAGCTATATTCGGTGCCCATGCAGCAAGGCGTCTGCCCATCTTGATCATATCCTCTGAATCACCCTGTTTTTTAGGATTTACCTGAGCGCAGACATACCCTTGAACACCGTTCGTTTTCTCATAAATAGGAAGAAATTTTTTGGATATCTCTACAGTTATGCAGCGAAGTATCTCTTCTGCTTTTTCATCTCCGCTGAGACCTACAGCAGACTGTATATAGGGTCTCCAGAATTCCGGATTCGCATAAAGAGATTTCATCACAAGAATAGGATTGGTCGTAACGCCCGTAGCACCGTTTTCGATAGCCTGGTCCATCGACGTATACTCTGCCGTGTCCGTCCACCAATATCCGTCAGTTTCACTAAGCCATTTTAAATATTTATTAGTAACCATAAAGCTGTGCTCCTTTTGCAAAACGTCGTTATTTAATTAAAGACGTTCAACAGTACCTTCCCATGTATCCATATTCTTTTTGCGTGAATTTTCGTCGTACCAGTGTTTCGTAACAGTCTTTGCTCTGGTATAGAAACGAACACCGTCGAGACCGAGTACATGCTGATCTCCAAAGAATGAATCCTTATTTCCGGAGAACGGGAAGTAAGCAGAAGGTACGGGAATACCTACGTTAATACCAACCATACCGCCGTCGGAAAGAAGTTCAAACTGGCGTGCATAATAGCCGTTCTGTGTAAATATAGCAGAACCGTTTGCAAAGCGGTTAGCGTTCATTATTGCCAAGCCTTCTTCAAAAGTCTTAACTCTCTTAATAACAGTAACAGGACCGAATATTTCACAATCACCGACAGTCATATCAGCCGTAACCTTATCAAGAATCGTAGGACCTACAAAGAAACCGTTTTCATATCCGGGAACAACGACGTCTCTACCATCGAGAACAAGTTCAGCCCCCTCGTCGATTCCCTTCTGGATCCAGTCACATACGAACTGTTTGTGCTTAGCCGTTACAACAGGTCCGAGGTTTGTTTCGGGATCATACGCACATCCGATCTTCAAAGCCTGTGCTTTCTTCTTAAGAAGTGCAACGAATTTATCAGCGATAGTATCCTGAACAACGATTACGGGAAGTGCCATACAACGCATACCTGCACAACCGTATGTAGAGTTTATAATTGCGTTTACTGTGCTTTCGAGATCGCAGTCTTCAAGAACGAGAGCATGGTTCTTTGCTTCAGTCTGAGCCTGCACTCTTTTGCCGTGAGCTGCAGCAACAGAATAAATATGTTTGCCTATATCGGTCGAACCAACGAACGTAACAGCTTTGATACGGGGATCTGTCAAGAACATTTCGGATTCTTTACGGGAGCAAGTAACAAGGTTTACAACACCCTTGGGGAATCCTGCTTCTTCGTAGAAGAGTTCGAGAATACGCATAGAGGTAAGAGGTGTATACGATGCTGCCTTAAGAACAACGGTGTTACCTGTTGCTATTGCGAGCGGAACCATCCAGCCCCAAGGAATCATTGCGGGGAAATTGAAAGGAACGATACCTGCAATTACACCGAGAGGCATACGGTATGATGCAGTATCAAAGCCCGTCGTTACCTGCAAGGATGCAGTTCCCTGAGAAATATAAGGTGTTGCGCAAGCAAGCTCGGTAGGCTCAATAGCCTTGAGAATATCTCCTCTTGCTTCAACAAGGTTTTTACCTAATTCCTTTGCGCAAAGCTCGGTCAATTCATCCAAATGAGCAACCAAAACGTCACGCCACTTAAACATCATCTGAGTACGTTTGCTGAGAGAAAGCATAGACCATTCGGGGAATGCGGCATCAGCAGCGGCAATCGCCTCTTCAACTTCTTCTTCGGTACAGCAAGGTACTTCGGCAATAACTTCGCCCGTAGACGAGTCAGTTACCTCCATCCATTTTGTGGTCTTGGAATCCTTCCATTCACCACCGACACAATACTTTTTTCTTTCAACAGCCATAATTACGATCCTTTCTATGTCTATAAGTAAAATAATTTGTACAAAGGCACTAAAAAAAGTCTTCGCCCTTTATATTATTATATTAAAATACACAATAATATGTCAAGAGCTGATAAGAATTTTTGTGTACATTTATTCTTTTTTGATTAAGTAAGTCGGA
>JAZNOI010000137.1:0-5568 GCA_045580755.1 Eubacteriales bacterium
TACGGAAGCGGAAAGAGCTTTCTTATCCAGCTTGTCAGAGGATATGCAATAGAAAAAGGCTTTGTATGCTGTGACGCCGATCTTTCGCCCGAGAGAAGATTTTTCGGTTCTAAGGGTAACGGTGTTGCAACCTACAGAGAGCTTTTGAAAAATATGTGCACAAAGACGTCTCCGGACGGCGGGGCATTGCAGTCGTTAATAGCAAAATGGATCTCGAATACTCAGTCCGAGGTTGCAATGACGGGAGTTTCGTACGGAACGCCCGAATTTGATGCCGAGGTTGAAAAAAGAATACACAAAGTAACGCGTGAGGCAGAATCTCACGTCGGCGGTTTTGATTTTGCCTGTGTGGTTAACGCCTTTTACAGAGCACAAAAGAATGACGACGAGGCTTTGAAAGCTGAGGCAGTGCGTTGGCTTAGGGGTGAATACGTAACCCGCGCCGAAGCGAGAAAGGCACTTGGAGTTTCGACGATAATCAACGATGAAAACTGGTACGATTATATAAAATTATTCGCTCTTTTTGTCAGGGAAATAGGTTACAAAGGTCTCATAATTTTTATAGACGAGTGTGTAAACCTTTACAAGATAATCAACCGTGTTTCGAGAGAGGCTAACTATGAGAAGTTGCTTTCGATGTTCAATGATACGTTGCAAGGAAATTCAAAAGGTCTCGGTATAGTTCTCGGCGGAACGCCTATGTTTCTTGAGGACAAAAGACGCGGTCTTTACAGCTACGAAGCGTTGAAAAGCCGTCTTGAAGAGGGCAGATATGCAAACGGCGGGTTCAAGAATCTTATGGGGCCGGTTATCAGGCTCGAAAGACTTGATGACGATCAGTTGTACGCGTTGGTGTTAAGAGTGAAAAATCTGCACGGTATGAATTATTCGTGGGAGCCACCCATAAACGACGAACAGGCGGCAGCATTTTTAAAAGACTGTTTGTCAAAGGCGGGAGCCGATACGATGGTAACGCCGAGGGAGATCATACGAGATTTTCTTGAGGTGTTGAATATATTATACCAAAACCCGACAGCCGCATTTTCCGACGTTGTAAAAACGGCAGTTTCCGAGAGCGGCGCAGACAACAAAAAAACAGACGAATTTGATTTATCCGACATAGATCTTTGAGGAGTGTAAATATATGAAGTGGACAGGACTTAACGAATTAAGAGAAGCATACCTTTCTTTTTTTGAAAGCAAGGGACATTTGAGACATAAGAGCTTTCCTCTTGTGCCTATCGATGACAAATCATTGCTGCTTATAAACGCCGGAATGGCACCTTTGAAGAAGTATTTTAAGGGCGAATCCGAGCCCCCGAAAACAAGAATGACCACGTGTCAGAAGTGCATCAGAACGCCTGATATCGAAAGAGTGGGAATTACCGCAAGACACGGTACGTTTTTTGAAATGCTGGGCAACTTTTCTTTTGGAGATTACTTCAAAGAAGAGGCAATTACGTGGTCGTGGGAGTTTTGCACGAAAGTGATCGAGCTGCCCGAAGAAAAGATTTGGGTTACCATATACGAAGACGATGACGAGGCGTTTGATATATGGCACAATAAGGTTGGAGTGCCTGCCGAAAGAATAGTAAGACTTGGCGAAGACAACTTCTGGGAGATCGGAAGCGGTCCTTGCGGTCCTTGTTCTGAGCTTCATTTTGACAGAGGCGAGGAATTCGGCTGCGGTTCTCCCGATTGCAAGCCCGGATGCGACTGCGACAGATTTATGGAATTCTGGAACCTTGTGTTTACACAGTTTGACAGTGACGGTGCAGGGAATTATACTCCTCTTGCAAAGCCCAATATCGATACCGGTATGGGTCTTGAAAGACTTGCGTGCGTAATGCAGGGGGTTAACAATCTATTTGAAGTCGATACCGTTAAGAACATAATGGCAAAGGTGTCGGAACTGACTAACGTGAAATACGGAGAAGATAAGAAAAAAGACATTTCTCTCCGCGTAATTACCGACCATATAAGAAGTACGTCGTTCCTCATTTGCGACGGAGTCGTTCCTTCAAACGAGGGCAGAGGCTACGTGCTCAGAAGACTTCTCAGACGTGCCGCAAGACACGGAAGACTTCTCGGTGTAAAGGACGTATTTTTGGCTGATATTTGCGACGTTGTTGCAAAAGAAAACTTGACAGCATACCCCGAGCTGACCGAAAAGCTTGACTATATTAAGAAAGTTATCCGCATAGAAGAGGAGCGTTTTGCATCTACCGTTGACAGCGGACTTGAGATTCTTGAAAAGCTTATAAAATCCGCAAAAGAGGACAAGTCGAACAGACTTAAGGGCGAAGACGTTTTCAAGCTTTCCGATACTTACGGATTCCCCTTCGACTTAACGAAGGAGATATCTGCCGAGGCGGGCGTTGAAGTTGATGTTGAGGGCTTTGAGGCTTTGCTGAAGGAACAGAAGGAAAGAGCGAGAGGCGCGCGTGCGGCACTCGGTGATTTCGGTTGGGCTGCAGAAAGCTTTGATGAACTTAAAAAACTCGAAAAGACAGAATTCTGCGGATATACGGAAACTACCGTATACTCAAACGTTCTTGCTCTGTTTGAAAGCGAGGACGGCGAAAAGGTAACGGTTATTCTTGACAAGACTCCTTTTTACGGCGAGGGCGGCGGCCAGGTCGGAGATACCGGAAGGATTTTTGGGATAAACGGTGAATACAGAGTTATAGATACCAAGAAGCACGACGGTATTTATATGCATATATGCGAAAAGAATTACGGCGAACTTAACGAGGGAGACAGCGTTTCGGCCGTTGTTGATACCGAAAGACGCAGAGCGATCGAGAGAAACCACTCGACAGTTCATATGCTTCAGGGGGCGCTTCGCAAGGTGCTCGGAAACCATATAGAGCAAGCGGGTTCATACGTAGATGAAAACAGACTCCGTTTTGACTTTTCTCACTTTACCGCTATGACAGCAGAAGAGGTAGAAAAGGTTGAAAATATAGTAAACGGATGGATCCTCAGCGATTCAGAAGTTACTACAGTCGAAACAGATATAGAGACTGCAAAGAATATGGGTGCTATTGCTCTGTTCGGAGAAAAGTACGGAGACAAGGTCAGAGTCGTAAAAATGGGTGATTTCTCGACCGAGCTTTGCGGCGGTACGCATTTGAAGAACACGGGATATGCAGGTCTGTTTAAGATCATATCCGAATCGTCTGTTTCTGCCGGAACCCGCAGGATCGAGGGTGTTACGGGCAGAGGCGTTCTCGGTCTTATCTCTGAGAAAAACGAGCTTATCAACAATGCGGCAAAGGAACTGAAAGCCAATAACGCAAATGATATTCCGAAGCGTATCGAGCTTTTGCAGAACGAGCTGAAAGAAGCAAAGAAGACCGTAGATTCGCTCAACTCGCAGTTGTCCGAGGCAAAGACGGCAGATCTTTACACAAACGCCGTTGACGTATGCGGAATCAAGGTTGCCGTAATGAAGTCGGCAGAAATGAACGTAGACGTTGCAAGAAAAGCTTGCGATAAGCTGAAAGACCGTTACACCGATATAGTTGTTGCGATCGCGGCAATGGCAAACGGTAAACTGAACTTTGTGACCTGCTGCGGAAAAGATGCAGTTGCAAAGGGGGCTCACGCAGGAAACCTTGCCAGAATGCTCGGAACGTTTACCGGCGGCAGCGGCGGCGGACGTCCCGACAGCGCGGTATCCGGCGGTAAGGACGTAACAAAAGTCGACGGTGCTTTGGAAAGTGTTGTTGAATTTATAAAAAGCAATTTGAAGTGATATTTTAGACACCCCTGTTTAAATTGATCAAAACGAAAGAAGGGTGAAAATATGAATAAGAGTACAATGGTAAAAGTGTTGCTTGTTGTTGCACTGGTATTGCTTGCCGTGTGTTTGGTCGTGGCTGTGTTTGGCGGCGGCAACAAGAACGATAAAGACAATGGAAACGGACTCGGCGATGACTACGAGGTTCCGGGAGTCAGCCATTTGATGTATGGCATAAAATTCGTTGGGGATATGAAGTTTGACAGAGAAAAGCTTCTCGAAAATCTTTATTCAAATCCTTGTTTTGATGGATATAAGGTTGACGAAGAGTACTGTATGGTTTACCAGATAACCAACGATGATGAAAAGGACGAAGTTTTCGAATATCTCGGGATAAAGGAAGGCAAGTTGCCCGAGATCGACTATACGAAAGAGAGTTTTGTGTTGTCTGTGGGCAGACCTCTTGAAAAGATCAGCAGTAACGTGAATGGGCTTTCTTCGAATAACATTGAGGTGCTCGACGTTATATATACCGACGATGAGTACACAGAAGACGACGTCCACGTATACCGTATGAATACGTCAAAATTCCTTTCGGGAGAGGCTCTTGAGGAGTATTATTGGGAGAACCTGTCCTCGAGCAGCAATATGGTTTTAGACGAAACTAAGACGAGGAACAGGACGGCGATCGGCACGTATTACAGACTTTACGAAAAGTCAAACGGTATATACGAGATCGAAATGTATGCAAACGACGGAATAACTCTTTGCCGCAGATTTATAGCCGACTATCCGATGAAGGTGACAGAGTATAAATCTTCGTTGATAAAAATCGATTACGGCTCCGGAAATAAGTATTACAATACTGAAAAAAACGTTTTTTCGGAAGATTATTCGTTCAATACCGAGTATTTGATCTACAACCTGATCAGATATATGCGAGTCAGAAACGGCGAGATACAGATGATAATACGCGATGCGTACGATACGTATCTGTACGGAAAGATAGTACGTCTTCCGTTTACGAACGATACCGGGGATCTGGACTCTCTTGTTAAGAGCGTATCGGTCGTAGACGACACGCATATCAGCGTTGAATACTATACAGGCGACGACAGAAAGCTCGTAAAAGAGATCGTCGAAGTATACAATCTTGACAGATAATCGAATATTTTATCAGCAAAGGCAATTACAATATTTTTGAAATCAACGAGGACCTGTTCGCGTTTGATCAGAGCTTGTTAGGGGCGTAAATTATGATAAAAATAAAAATAACCGTTATTCGAAAAGCGCGGTATGACGATTTGATTGAAAAGTATGAAAACCCTATAGAACACGCTTGTGACTTACAAGAAGGTCAGGAATTTATCTGTGAAGGTTGGCAAAAGCCCGATGGATTTTGTGACAGTGCGTGGGAGAGCGTTTCGCCGTTTGTAATGACTCTTGCCCATGGCGGCGAGAATTTCTATGACGGATGGATGAAGAATCCAAAATCCGCGATGATTTCCTGTAATGACGGTTTTCGTCCGGTGAGTTTTTTGATTGAAGTTGTTGAATAAGGAGTTTGCTATGTTAAAATTTATCTGCTACCCAAAATGCACCACTTGCCAAAAAGCAAAGAAGTGGTTGGATGATAACAAAATCAAATACGAGTTAAGAGACATTAAACTCGACAATCCCACACTTGAAGAATTGACCGAGTGGTATAACAAAAGTGGATTACCGATTAAGAAGTTTTTTAACACAAGCGGTCTTTTGTATAAATCATTAGACCTTAAAAACAAACTGCCTGAAATGAGTGAGGATGAAATGCTTGAACTTCT
>JAZNOI010000138.1:0-11871 GCA_045580755.1 Eubacteriales bacterium
ATATATAATATTATATGTTATAATAAATTATATATTGTTTACGCTCATTTTGACTTTTTTTACGATAAATTTTCATTTTTTTGAAGGGATGCTATATATGCAATTTTTAGATGACCTTTGGCAAAACGTGATAAAAAATTCAAGAAAGACCTATGCCGATGGATTCATTGAACTGTGGTTCAACGATCTGAAGCTCGAGGTTTTGAACGATACCTATGCCGTTTTGGTAAACAGCAGCGACCTTAAATGTAAAATACTCAACGAAAGACATCTTTCAACAATAAAGCAATACCTCGAAGAGCTCCTCGGTTACGAGGTTAAAGTAACCATTCTTTCACGTCAGAACGGCGAACCCGACCTCACTCCCTATATTGAGGGCAGAGCAAGAGACGAAGAAAAGAAGGAAGAAGAGCCCGAGGAAAAAAGACAGACTTCTTCGGTACTGTTAAAGGATGACGATCTTGACGACAACCCCTTTGAAGAAGCCAGCCATATTTTCCCCTCGTATCACACGCAGTACACTTTTGAAAACTTTATAGTCGGCAATTCAAACAAGTTTGCATACGAAGCGTGTATTGCAGTTTGTAACTCGCTTGCGACCCAGTTTAATCCTCTGTTTATTTACGGACAGAGCGGTCTCGGTAAGACTCATCTTCTTTACGCCATAAACAATATGGTGCTCAGCAAAAATCCGAAAGCAAGCATCGTTTACGTAAAGGGTGAAGATTTTGCAAACCAGCTTATCGAGAATCTGAGCAAAAAGTCTCCCGTAACTTTCAGAGAAAAATTCAGAGACAAGTTCAGAAAGACCGATATACTTTTGATCGACGACATTCAGTTTATTGCCGGAAAAGAGTCGACTCAGGAAGAGATATTCCACACGTTCAACGCTCTTTACGATGCGGGAAAACAGATAATACTTACGAGCGACAGACCGCCTAAGGAGATCAAGACCCTTGAAGAAAGACTGAGAACCCGTTTTGAAGGCGGACTTATAGTTGACATTCAGCCGCCCGACTACGAGCTTCGAATGGCAATTATAAAGCATAAGGCCAAAAAGCTCGGAGTTAAATTCGAGCCCGACGTTTTGGCTTACCTTGCCGAAAATTTAAGAAGCAACATACGTCAGATTGAGGGTGCGGTAAAAACTCTTGCAGCACATTCGTTTTTGAAGGGATCGAAAATCGACGTAAACTTAGCTATGGAATGTATATCGGACGTCGTTTCGAAAAACGAGCCGGTAAACGTTACGATCGAGAGAATAATCGACAAGGTTACGAAAAAATACAACATAAGCGAAGCTGATCTTAAGGGAACGAAGCGCAACCAGGAGATCGCGAACGTCCGTCACATCTGTATTTATATCATAAAAAATATGACGAGTCTTTCGCTTAAAAAGATCGGGGACATTTTCTCCCGCGATCACTCCACGATAAAATCGTCGTTGAATAAGATCGAGACTGATATAAAAGAAAATTCTCTCCTTGAAATTGAAATAAGCGAGCTTATGAACGAGATCTCGATGAAATAATTTTTTCTTATTTTTCAACAGGTGTTGAAAGACGTGTGAAAAATAAAATATTGAAAATTAACGCTTTTAATGCTGATCTTTTGTAATTTTTACATGAGTTTTCCACAGAAAAGTTTTCCAATGAAAACTTGTTGAAAAAAAGTTTAAAAAATACATGTTTTGAAAACTTTGGAAATCCAAAAGTTTACCAACCGATATATGCCTTAGATATCAACAGGGAGAAAGTGAAAAAGATGGCATAAAAAGCCTATTTGTTATACTTTCCACACTTTCCACACCCCCTACTATTATTAATACTACTACAATCTCTTATATATATCATATCAGGCATTTTTCGGCTGAACTTTTTTCGGACTGAAAAAAATATTTCAAGACAAAAAATAAATCTGAAAAATTAAAATCCATATATACAAAAGAAAGGGAAAATTATGAAAATAATTTTTGAAAAGAACGTATTAAACAACGTTCTTACAGCGGCAATGAGTGCCGTATCGACAAAGAATATTATTCCCGCAACTGCCGGCATATTTGTTTCGGCAAAAGAAAAAGAATCTGTAACAATTACTGCATACGACCTTGAAAAGGGTATTACGACGACTGTACCCGCACAGGTTATCGAAGAAGGCGAATACGTTATAAACGCTATTCGTTTGAACCAGATCGTTAAGACGCTTTCGGACGGAGATATCGTTATCGAGGTCGACGACAAGTGTATGACGAAGATCACGAACGGCAGATCGGAATTCAGTATGCCCGCACTTCCGGGATCGGATTTCCCGAGCACGCCTACCGTTGATACAGGTAAAGAGCTTACAATTCCCCAGAAGGTCATGAGAGAAATGATAAGCCGCACGATCTTTGCGGTTGCACAGACTGACCAAAGACCTATTTACTGCGGCGTATATTTTGAAGTTAAGGGATCGAAGATAGTTGCCGTTTCGTGCGACAGCTTCAGACTTGCATATACCGAACAGGAATGTGAGATGAAGAAAAACGAAGAGGCTGCTGCCGATATGTCGTTCATCGTTCCCGGAAAGACTCTTATTGAGCTTATGAAATTCTTAAGCGACAGCGAAGAGGAAGTTGTAAATGTGAGAATAGGCGGCAAGCACGCACTGTTTAACGTTGACAACCTCACGTTCTTTACCAGACTTCTCGAGGGACAGTACATCGATTACAACAGATATATTCCGAAAGACAACACTATTTTCGTTAAGGTAAATACGGACGAATTTACGGACAGCCTTGAGAGAGCGGCGCTTATAAGCGAGGAAAAATCTCAGGTCAGAAATTTTGTAAAATGTAACTTTACTGACGATATGCTCGTTATTACGGCAAACGCAGTTTCGGGCAACGTATACGACGAGGTTGCAATCGAAAAGACGGGTGCCGATCTTGAGATAGCGTTCACCTGCCGTTACCTTCTCGAAGCACTCAGAGTATGCAACGTAGAAACTATCAAGCTTTCTATGTCGGGTCCCCTTCGCGCTATGCTTATCGAGCCTGCGGAAGAAGACGCTTCGAAATTCCTCTTCGTAACCCTTCCCACGAGAATGAAATAAAAAAACTACGGATGAAAGATGTTTTGCAAAAATATAAGGTTTAAAAATTACAGAAATATAGACCAAGCAGACATTGAATTTTGCGACGGAGTAAATATATTTTACGGAAACAACGCCGAGGGCAAGACGAACGCCCTCGAGGGAATATATTTATTTGCAAACGGAAAAAGCTTCAGAACGTCGAGCGATAAAGATTTAGTTAGTTTTTCGAACGATATAAGCTTTATAAAAATGAAGTTTGAGGATTCGGTGAGAGAACACGAACTTGAGATGAAGCTGGTAAAAGGCAGTCGTAAGTTGTGTTACCGAAACGGAGTAAATATAAAAAAACTGTCTGACTTTGTAGGATATTTCAGAGCCGTGCTGTTTTGCCCCGAGCATCTGTCGATTGTAAAAGACGGGCCGTCGGAGAGAAGAAGCTTTCTTGATGCGGCAATATGTCAGTTGAAGCCAATTTATCTTTCCTCGCTCCAAAAATACAACAATATTCTTAATCAAAGGAATATGCTGCTAAAAAACTACGAGGATAATAAAGATTTATTTGACAGGACGATAGAGCTTTGGTCAGCGTATCTTGCGCGCGAGGCTGCTCTTATATCGAGAGAGAGGGCAGAGTACGTTAAGACACTTGACGTACACGTTAAAGAATTTTTTAACGATATGACGAGCGGCAAAGAGAACACCAGACTTGAATACAACAGTGTTATGACCGAGGAAGAATATAGAAATAAGCTGACCCAAAATCTCGAAAAGGAGATAAGTGCGGGAACGACGCTTTACGGTATTCACAAGGACGACGTTGAAGTATATATGAACGGTCATACGGCTCGAACTTTTTGTTCGCAGGGACAGCAAAGGTGTCTTGCCCTTGCGATGAAGCTGGGAGAGGGAGAGATATCGAGACAGGTTACGGGAGAATATCCGGTATTTCTGTTCGACGATATTTTCAGTGAGCTCGACTCAAAGAGAAAAGAATACGTGACGAACGGCATAAAAAAATGCCAGGTCATTATCACCAGCTGTGAAAAAGACGGACTGCAAAACGTCGCGGGTAACGTTATTGAAGTTAATAACGGAACCTATATGAGAGTTAAATAAAAAAGAGTGAAAAATTATGTATATTCATTTGGGCAACAAAAAAAATATACGCGAAAAAAATATAATCGGAATCTTTGATATGGACAACGCGACGATGTCAAAGGTTACGCAAAAGACTTTAAATAAGCTGCAAAAGGACGGAAAGCTGATCACAACGGTAGACGAGATACCGAAGTCGCTTATATTGACCGAGGATTTTGTTTATATGTCTCAGCTTGCCCCGAGATCAATTTACGGCAGACTGACTGAAAAAGAGATCATATAAAAAATTACGTTCCGCAATCGGTATTCGGGGGTTAAGAATTCCCGATATGATTCCGATATCAATAAGGAGAAAAATCATAATGAGTGAACAGACAAAAACCTACGACGAAAATCAAATACAGGTACTTGAAGGACTTGAAGCGGTAAGAAAACGTCCCGGTATGTACATCGGCTCGACGTCGATAAGAGGCTTGCACCACTTGGTATACGAGATCGTGGACAACTCGATCGACGAAGCTATGGCGGGAGCGTGTACAAAGATCATCGTTACGATACACGATGACGGAAGCCTGTCGGTAAGAGATAACGGACGTGGTATCCCCGCGGGTATTCATAAGAAAATGGGAATACCGACCCCTGAAGTCGTATTTACGGTGCTCCACGCGGGCGGTAAATTCGGCGGCGACGGCTATACCATTTCGGGCGGTCTGCACGGTGTAGGTGCGTCTGTTGTAAACGCTCTTTCCGAATGGCTTATTTATGAAAATACGAACGGCGGAGTATGCCATACTCAGCGTTTTGAGAGAGGTAAGACCGTAAGCGAGTATAAGCTTAAAGAGGAAAACTGCAAAGAAAACGGTCTTTACGTAAGATTTAAGCCCGACCCCGAGATCTTCGAGGAAGTTGTGTTTGACTACGACACTCTCTTGAACAATATGAGAGAGAGAACGTTCCTGAACGCAGGAACGAATATAGTCCTCCGCGACGAAAGAAAATCAGAGATAATAGAAAACGACCTGTGCTACGAGGGTGGTATACGCAGCTTCGTTGAACATTTGAATGCGATCAAACATTCGAATATGATACACGATCAGGTTATTTATATGAACGCCCGCAAAGAAGATACGATCGTTGAAGTCGCCATGCAGTATAACGACGGCTACAACGAGACGATGATGACCTTTGCAAACAATATCAATACGGTTGAAGGCGGAACGCACGAAACGGGATTTAAGGCGGCTTTGACAAGCGTTGTAAACGATTATGCAAAGAAGCATAACCTTATAAAAGGTGATGAAAAGCTGACCGGTGAAGACTCGAGAGAAGGTCTTTGCGCCGTTATAAGCGTAAAGCTGCGCGATGCGCAGTTCGAAGGACAGACGAAGGCGAAATTGGGTAACTCCGATATTCGTTCGATCGTCAATAACCTCGTTTCGCAAAAGCTTGGCGAGTATTTTGAAGAAAACCCCGCGATTGCAAAAGCTATTATAGAAAAGACGCTTGCCGCTTCCAGAGCAAGAGAGGCAGCAAGAAAGGCGAGAGAGCTGACCAGACGTAAAGGCGTTCTTGAAGGCGGCGGCATGCCCGATAAGCTTGCTGACTGCCAGGAAAGAAACGCATCCCTCACCGAACTGTTTCTGGTAGAGGGAGACTCCGCAGGAGGAAGTGCAAAAGAGGGAAGAGACAGCAAGTTCCAGGCGATCCTCCCCCTCAGAGGTAAAGTTCTCAACGTTGAAAAGAGCAGAATAGACAGAGTATATGCAAACACGACGATCATACCGATCATTCAGGCTTTGGGCTGCGGTATCGGCGAAGATTTCGATATCGAAAAGCTCCGTTACGGCAAGATAATTATAATGGCCGATGCCGACGTTGACGGTTCGCATATTCAGATATTGCTTTTGACCTTCTTCTTCCGTTATATGAAGAAGCTTATTGAAAACGGAAATATTTTTCTGGCGATGCCTCCCCTTTACAAGATCAAAAAGGGTAACCAGGTCAAATACGCGTATTCGGATAAAGAAAGAGACGATCTCATTGAAGAAATGGGAGGTAACGTCGAGGCGAGCAGATATAAAGGTCTCGGTGAGATGAACCCCGATCAGCTTTGGGAGACGACGATGGATCCCAATTACCGTACTATAAAACGAGTAACGATCGAGGACGCTATGACCTGCGACGAGACGTTCTCTATGCTTATGGGCGACGAGGTCGAGTCGAGAAGAAACTTTATCGAAAAGAACGCTCAGTATGTTATGAACCTTGATATATGATCCTTGGTTTTGTAATATGCAATAAAATATATAAACGAGAGATACGTTATGAAGATTGCCACGGTAACACTCAATCCCGCAATTGACAGAAATATTCTTTATGAAGACAGCTTGAAATTGGGACAGCTTAACAGAGTTGATTCTGCCGTTGTGAATGCCGGCGGAAAGGGAATAAACGTTTCCCGTATGCTGAAAAAGCTGGGTAAAGATACGTTTGTTTACGGCTTTAACGGCGGTCGAAGCGGAAAAATGATGACCGATATTCTCGAAGAAGAAGGAATCGGATGCAGTTTTACAAAAACTGTTTGCGAGACGAGAATGAACGTCAAGATAACCGACTCTGACGGAAACGAGACCGAGATAAACGAAAAGGGCGGTCCTATACGGGATGAAGAATACAAAGAACTTATGAAGACCCTCGTTGGATCGACTGCCGACGTTTTCATAATAGGCGGAAGCACCCCGTCGGGACTTGAAGCCGACACGGTGAAAAAGATAGTTTCCGCGCTTAAACTCAGAGGCAAAAACGTTATAACCGATATATCGGGAAAACCTCTGAAAGAGGCGGTCGAAGCGAGGCCGTATCTTATAAAACCGAACAGAGAAGAGTTTTCGCAGCTTTTGGGGTATACGCCCGAAGATGAAAAATATCCCGAAGAAGCAATAAACTTTTACAACAGGACGGGTGTAGAGATAATTCTCACTCTCGGAAAAAAAGGAGCCGTTTATTCGGGAAGAGCCGGTAACTATCGGATAGTAAATCCCGAGATCAAGCCCAAAGGCTTCAGCGGCGCGGGCGACACCTTCCTTGCTGCGTACGTATACGCGGTGTGCGAGGAAAAGGATATAAGATCGGCTCTGCAATTTGCGGCAGCCGCAAGCCTGTCAAAAGTGAGCCTTGAGGGAACCACGCTCCCCGACAGAGAAATGATAGACGGCAATTTGGACAAGATCAAAGTTTTTGAAATACAGTTTTAAAATAATCACACTAAATTTCACGTAAAAAATTATACGATCCGAAAGGTGACAAAATGGATAATATCGAAAATTTGGAATTCAGTAATCAGAAGATAACGGATGTAGGTCTTTCGAAAGAGGTCAAAAAGGCATTTATCGATTATTCGATGAGCGTTATCGTGTCCCGTGCGCTTCCCGACGTCAGAGACGGATTAAAACCCGTTCACAGACGTATTCTTTACGCTATGTACGAGGACCATCTTACCCACGATAAGCCGTTCAGAAAATCGGCTACGACCGTCGGTAACGTGCTCGGTCGTTATCATCCTCACGGCGACGCTGCCGTTTACGACACGATGGTAAGATTGGCACAGACGTTCTCTTTGAGATATCCGCTTATCGAAGGTCAGGGTAACTTCGGTAACATTGACGGCGACGGCGCAGCTGCATACCGTTACACCGAGGCGAGAATGCACCGCATCTCAAACGAGATGATGAGCGACATTGAAAAAGACGTAGTTGATTTTACGCCAAACTTCGATAACAAACTGAAGGAGCCCACCGTTCTCCCCGCAAGGTTCCCCAACCTGCTGGTAAACGGTTCTATCGGTATTGCCGTCGGTATGGCGACGAATATCCCCCCTCACAATATGGGAGAGGTTATTGACGGAACGATCTTCTTAATGGAGAATCCCGATGCCGATATTACTCAGCTTATGGAGTTTATAAAGGGTCCCGACTTCCCGACGGGCGCGACTATATGCGGCAGTACGGGTATATACTCTGCTTATACGACGGGCAGAGGCAGAATAATCGTCAGAGCAAAGACGGTCATCGAAGAAGAAAAACACAGAATTATCGTTACGGAAATACCCTACCAGGTAAATAAGACGACCCTTAAAGCTACCCTTGCCGAATGCGTTAAGGACAAGCGTATCGAGGGTATCCGCGACATTCGAGACGAGTCGTCGGGCAGAACGGGTATACGTATAGTTATCGATTGCAAGCAGGATGCAAACTGCCAGATAATACTCAATCAGCTCTATAAGTTTACGCAGCTTCAGGATACCTGCGCCGTTAATATGCTTGCGCTGGTTGACAATATTCCAAGAGTGCTGAATCTGAAAGAGATATTGACTTATTATATTCAGCATCAGGAAGAGGTCATCGTCAGAAGAACGAAGTTCGAGCTTGAAAAGGCGTTGCACGAGGCACACATAAACGAGGGTTATAAGATCGCGACCGACAATATCGATGAGGTTATAAGCATTATCAGAGCGTCGGCATCAATTCCCGATGCGAAGGCAAACTTGATGGAAAGATTCGGGCTTTCCGAACTTCAGGCTCAGGCGATCGTCGAGATGACGCTCGGACGTTTGTCGGGTCTTGAAAGACAGAAGGTCGAGGAGAGACTTGCAAAGCTTTACGCGCTTATCGAAGAGCTTCGCGGAATACTTGCCGATGAAAATAAAGTTAAAGAGATCATAAAGAATGACCTTCTTGAAATAAAGAAGAAATACGGAGACGAGAGAAAGACGGAATGCGTTCCGCTCGAGGAAGAGATCGTTCTCGAGGACCTTATCGAGCGCCACAAGTGCATTATTACACTTTCTCACGCAGGATATATCAAGCGCCGTCCCGCTGACAGCTATACCGCTCAGCACAGAGGCGGCAAGGGTATAATCGGTATGACCACAAAAGAAGAGGACTTCGTTGAAATGGTGGTAACTGCCGACAGCCATGCAAACCTTATGATGTTTACCGAAAAGGGTAAAGTATTTACCAAGAAGGCGTACTTTATACCCGAGGCGGGCAGAACGGCTAAGGGAACGAATATTGCTAACATTATCGAGATAGACAAAGACGATAAGATAACCGCTATGATAGATATGCAGAGCTTTGATATGGGCGGCTTCTTGACGATGGTTACGAGAAACGGTATTATCAAACGTACACCCGTTGAAGAATACGAATATCAGAGAAAGGGCGGTAAGAAGGCAATTAATCTTGACGATGGCGACCAATTGGTATTCGTTTCGCATACGACCGGCGAAAATGAGATAATTGTTGCAACGAAGAAGGGCTTTGCCGTCCGCTTTGTTGAAACGAACGCAAGACAGGTCGGCAGAACGTCGAGAGGCGTTATTGCGATCAGACTGACCGAAGGCGACGCCGTTGCGGGAGCAGCTGTCGTTGACGATACGAAGAAGCTTTTGTTCATTACCGAAAAGGGATTTGGAAAGAGAACAGATTTTGAAAACTTCCCGACCCATAACCGTGGCGGTAAGGGTGTAATTTGCCATAAGCTTTCGGACAAGACGGGTATTATCGCAGACGTTGCCGCCGTTGACGAAACGGACGATATTATGCTTATCACAAACGACGGTACGGTTATCAGAACGCCCGTTTCCGGAATTTCGACGTACGGCAGAACGGCTGCAGGCGTTATAGTTATGAGACTTTCCGAGGGAGCGTCTATCGTAAACTTCGCAAAGGTACAAAAAGAGGAAGATGAAGATGAAAATTCGGAAGCTGAAGAATAAGCTTTTACTCTTTGTGTGCATAACGCTTTTGTGCGTATTGTGTTTAAGCTCGTGCGGAGGAAATATGACCGACGAGCTGGTGAAAAAAGAGCTCGAAAGGCTTTTGCCTGCGTCATACGAGGTGAACGATATTATTTGGGGAAAGGGATTGCCTTATGAAGCGCCTTCCACGAACCTGACGTACGTTCCCGTTTCCGAGGATTGCGGCTATAAGTCGACCGAGGATATTCTGAATAAGGCGAGAGAGGTTTATTCGGAAGAATACGTAGAAATAATAAAGAGTGCTGCCTTTTCCGACACCGATGAGCTTGACCCAAGGTATACCGACGTTGACGGCGTGTTGAAGATCAACACTCAGGACGAGGGTTTTGACATAAAGGGCGAGATAGATATTGACAGCGCGACTATAAAAAAACAGGACAGCGTAACGGTTATCGTTTCCGCAAAATATCTGAGCGGCGGAGAGAAAGAACTTGTTTTGGTTCTTCAGGACGGTAAGTGGTATTTGGACAGTCCGACATATTGAAAAACTGTTTTAGATAATATTTGGAGGAAGACAGAAATGGGTATTTATGAGGAATTGCAAGCGAGAGGGCTTATTGCACAGGTAACTGACGAGCCCCGGATACGCGAGCTTGTTAATAACGGAAAGGCTAAATTTTATATCGGCTTTGACTGTACGGCCGACAGCTTGACGGCAGGTCATTTTATGGCGCTCACGCTTATGAAGCGTTTGCAGATGGCGGGCAACACCCCCATCGCCCTTATCGGCGGAGGCACGACTATGATCGGCGACCCCTCGGGCAGAACCGATATGAGAAAGATGCTCACGAAAGAGGACATTGACCACAATGCAGAGTGCTTTAAGCGCCAGATGGAAAGATTTATCGAATTCGGCGAAGGTAAGGCGATGATGATCAACAATGCGGACTGGCTTCTTAAGCTCAACTACGTTGAGATGCTCCGCGAGGTCGGCGCTTGCTTCTCGGTAAACAATATGCTCAGAGCAGAGTGCTATAAGCAGAGAATGGAAAAGGGTCTCTCTTTCCTTGAATTTAACTATATGATAATGCAGTCGTACGACTTCTATTATCTCTATAAAAACTATGACTGTAACCTCCAGTTCGGCCGCGACGACCAGTGGTCAAATATGCTTGGCGGTACCGAGCTTATCAGACGTAAGCTGGGCAAGGATGCAAACGCTATGACGATAACCCTCCTCACAGACTCACAGGGTAAGAAGATGGGTAAGACAGCGGGCAACGCAGTATGGCTCGACCCCAACAAGACGTCTCCCTTTGAATTCTATCAGTACTGGAGAAACGTCGGCGATGCAGACGTTATGAAGTGCATAAAGATGCTCACGTTCCTGCCCCTTGAGGAGATCGAGGCTATGGAAGGCTGGGACGACAGCAGGATCAACGAAAAGAAAGACATTCTTGCATTTGAACTCACAGCACTCGTTCACGGTAAAGAAGAAGCCGAAAAGGCGAGAGAAGCATCCCGTTCACTTTTCTCGGGTAACGGCGGCGACGACTCCAATATGCCTACTACCGAGATTATGGCAGCCGATGCGGAAAACGGTATGAACATCGTTGACCTTATGATTGCTTGCGGTCTGGCGGCAAGCCGCGGCGAGGCAAAGAGACTCATTCAGCAGGGCGGCGTATCGGTTGACGGCGAAAAGATCGCGTCGATCGATCACGTGGTTTCCGCAGATGCTCTCAAAGAGGGCGCGAAGATCCGTAAGGGTAAAAAGATATTCCACAAGGCTATTATTAAATAAAACAATAGACAGTGTGTGCGAAAGCACACACTATCTTGTTGTATCCCGAAAACCACGCGATAGTCGCGTGGTTCGTTAGAGCCATAGCCGAGCCACCTCCCTTTACACAAGGGAGGCTTTTTGTTACCGAATGGAC